>JALAGS010000047.1 GCA_022712315.1 Sphingobacterium sp.
CCTTTTACTTTATCTTCCGCCATATTTTTTCATTGCCTACCTGGTTATAGTTGGAAGCCAGCACCGAAAAGCGCAGCGTCTCCTGACTACCTAGAGCAAGATAGCCGAATGTTTCGAGGCTTTCGTCAAACAAGGACAGTACCTTGGCCTGCAGTGAGGTATCAAAATAGATCAGCACATTGCGGCATAGAATGAGCTGAAAGGCGTTGAAAGAAGCATCGCTCACCAGATTGTGCGAAGCAAAGACAATACGCTCCTGCAAGGTGGAATTGAGCTTCACCCAATTGTAATTAGCTGTATAATACGATGAAAAATCCGCCTTGCCGCCCGAAAGCTGATAATTCTCGACATAAGACTTCAGGTTTGCCATGGGAATGACGGCCCTCTTTGCCTGTTCGAGCACGGTAGGATTAATATCGGTGGCATAGATCAATGATTTGTGCAGCAGTTTGGCCTCCTGAAGCAGGATGGCCAAAGAATACGCCTCCTCTCCCGTGGCACAGCCCGCTACCCAAATGCGGATAAAGGGTGAAGTCCCCAATTTGGGCAGGATTTCATGGCGGAGATGCGCAAAAAAGCTGGGGTCGCGAAACATTTCAGTCACGTTGACCGTCATCTTTTCAACAAATCGCTGCAGGTAATCCGGATCATGGACAATGCGGTAGCGCAGCTCGGCAAAACTCGCAAAATTGTCTAGCAGACAAAGCTGGTTGAGCCGGCGCGAAAGGGAGGCTTTGGTGTAATGCGTAAAATCGTAACCATAGAGACGCTCCACATCTTCCATCAGGACCATCACCTGCTCTTGGCTTACAATTTTTTTGCCCGCTGTCATCCGGCTACTTCGGTTATCATCTGTACCAGAAGTTCAATATCGATCGGCTTGGAGATGTAGCCATTAGCTCCCGCTGCAAGGCATTTTTCACGGTCGCCGGTCATCGCTTGCGCTGTCACCGCAATAATAGGCAACTTATTGGCGCTCCATGATTTGCGGATCAGCTGCGTGGCCTCATAGCCGTCTATCTCGGGCATCATCATGTCCATCAGGACAAGGCCTATGCCTGCATGATCCCGCAGCTGGGCAAGCCCCTCCGCCGCAGAAAGACAGCCCATTGCCTGAAAACCCCTCGACTTCAAGGCCAATTTTAACGCAAATATATTGTTCTGATCATCGTCGATAATCAATACGGTTTTATTCTTATCCATACTCTTTATCTATTGCCTTAATATTCATACCTCTACTATTATTCATACATCCACACCCGCAGCAGGGACAAGAGCTGATCGATATCTACCGGTTTGGATATATAATCAGACGCGCCCGCAGCGATACATTTCTCCCGGTCTCCCATCATTGATTTGGCTGTAACAGCAATGATAGGCATATCCTCGTAACGCGGATTATTCCGGATCGAAGCAATCGTTTCGTAGCCATCCATCTCCGGCATCATCATATCCATCAGGATCACCGATACATCCGGATTTTCTTCCAGCTGTTTGAGTGCATCCTTTCCGTCGGTTGCCGGTACCACAGTCATCTGATACTTTTCGAGTGCTTTGGTAAGCGAAAAGATATTACGGATATCATCATCCGCTACAAGCACCTTTTTACCCTGCAGGACATCTTGCAAAAAACCGAGCCTGCTGCTGGTTTTGGTAGCAGGACCGTTATTTTCTTCGACGAGATGCAGAAATAATCCCACCTCATCTAAAATACGCTGATAGGAATTTGCCGTTTTTACAACGATGGAATCTGCATAACGTTTTAATTTCATCTCCTCCACCTGCGAAAGGTTCTTGCCGGTAAACACAATAATCGGCAAGTTTTCGAGTCCCTGGTTGCGTTTGACAGCCTCCAATGTTTCGTAGCCCACACGGTCGGGGACGCCCATATCGAGGATCACACAGTCGGCGGTATCCGAGCTCAGGGCGGCAATACTTTCCTCCACGTTGCTCTTGATCTCCGAAGCAATGTTAAAACTTCCGAGGAACAGCGAAAGGGCCGCCGCATGTTTGGGGTTTTCTTCAACAATAAGAACTTTTTTGGGATGGCGCGTGAGGGCATCCTCTATTTTGCGGAACATATCACCCATCTGTTCCAGTGCCATCGGTTTATTGATAAAGTCTATGGCGCCCTGCAGCAGACTTTCTCTTTTGACTTGCAAAGAAGACATGATGTGCACCGGTATATGCCTTGTTTTGGGATTTTCCTTGATCTCAGCCATCACCTGCCAGCCATCTTTGAGCGGAAGCTGAATATCCAGCAAGACCGCCAGCGGCATATAACGCGCTACCATCTCGGCCGCAATATCACCACGTACCACCACGATTCCCTTGTAGTTTTGCTGGCGCGTATATTTCAACAGGATCTTCGCGAACTCAATATCATCTTCGACGATCAGGATAAAACGGTCGCCAGCCACGATACTGTCGCGATCATCCGGAATATCAGCTGGGATAGGTATCTCCAGCGGCTTTTCTACAGGCAGCGCTGTCATTTGCGGCGCTTGCTCCGCTAGTTCTTGTTTCTCCTCGCTGACTACTGGCCACGCTTGTTCCGTATCAAAAGCGGTTGGAATCGCACCCGAAATCTGCTCCGGAAGATACAGACGGAATACGCTGCCTTTATTTTCTTCGCTATCCAGCAAGATTTCACCACCGAGCAGGCGCGCTAGCTCCCTGCTAATAGAAAGTCCCAGTCCCGTACCGCCAAATTTGCGACGTGTAGAACCATCGGCTTGCTGAAAAGCCTCAAATATGAGATGCTGCTTGTCTTTTGGGATGCCGATACCCGTATCGCGCACTTCAAACACAATCCGCTTTGTGAACGACTGTTCGCGATCAATAGATAAGGTTACCTTGCCCGAAGCCGTAAATTTGATGGCGTTGGAGAGTAAATTACGTAAAATCTGATCCAGACGCTGCTTGTCCGTTTCCAGCTGGGCCGGTAATCCTACCGCGGTGCTCATTTCCAATGCGAGCTGCTTGTCGGCCGCGATCGGTCCAAACATAGCCGAAAGGCCGTTCAGTACATCGGCAAAAAATACAGGCTGTACATCCAGATCCATTTTTCCGGATTCTATTTTGGAAAGGTCCAGAATCTCGTCAATCAAGGTCAGCAGGCTCTTTCCCGAACTCTGGATCACGGCTGCCGATTCCATCTGCTCATCATTGAGGTTGCCATCCGAATTTTCGGCCATCAAACGGGAGAGCAAAAGAATTGAATTGAGCGGTGTACGCAGTTCATGCGACATATTGGCCAAAAATTCAGATTTATAGCGTGTACTTTGTGCAAGTTCAGCTGCTTTCTTCTGGATTTCCTCGTTGCGTTCGGCGATTTCTATATTTTTATCTTCCAGCAATCTTGAGCGTTCCTCCAGTTCGCGGTTGGACTGCACCAGTTCCTCCTGTTGTACGCGGAGTTCTTCTTCCGAAGCCTGCAGTTTATGGGTATGCATTTCGAGGCTCGAATTGAGCGATTCGAGTTCGGTATGCTGCGCCTGCAGCTCTTCGGTCTGTGCCTGGGTTTCCTCCAATAAATTCTGCACCACCAGCCTGGCTTGTGCCGCAGCGAGTGAAGTACCTACCTTCTGCACAGCATCCCTGAAGAATGCAAGCTGTAGGGAAGAAAAAGACTGTAATGACCCCAGCTCCATCACACCGATACATTGATTACCATCAAAAACAGGCAGGACAAAAAGGTTGTTTACCTGCACCTTTCCGGCAGCAAAACTAATGACATACCGGGTATTTTCGAGGTTTTCGAATAATTTCTCTTTGCCGTCTTTAAAGACCTGTCCAACCATACCCTCGCCTAGAGCAAAGCGTTTATGGTCGGGATCTTCGAGCCCATAGGATCCCCTTAAGACCAATTGATCCTGCTCCATCAGGTAAATAGCCCCATTGACACAGTTGCCGTAGGTAATGAGATGCCCTAAAGTAAGGGCTGTAAGCTCCTCCTGCATTTTGTTGCCCATCAGGAGATTGCTCAGCTGTGTTAATCCAGCCTGATGCCAATTGTTGTTATTGAGTTCATCAAAAGAAGTTTTTAGCGACCGGGCCATTTCATTGAGCGATCCCGTCAAATTGCCCAAATCGTCTTGTTCAGCGTCCTGTATCTGCATATCGTAATGACCGGCAGCAATTTCCCGGGCAATACGCTGGGTAATGCTTAGCCGGCGCTGGATCTCCTCGTCTTTACGTTTCAGGTCATGCTGCAGCTGCTCCCGTTTAAAGAAATCAGCCCGCAGGCGGAAGTAAAAAAAGATGGTAATCAGCAGAGAAACTACCGCAGCCAACAAAACAAATATGGAGGTATAGCCCGAGGAACGTCCGAGTTCATCCGAACGCTTGTTGAGCAATAGTTCTTCTTTATCAATGATCTTGCCGATCAATAAACGGCAGCTATCCATATAGGTCTTCCCCTCTTCGAGCTGGGAAACCGTGACCATGCCACCACGTTTTTTGATATTGACCAGATTTTCAAGTTTTGCCAGCCGGGATCGCACAAGTGTAGACAGTGTATCGATTACCTGCTGCTGCTCCGGATTATCGGAAGTTAAATCGTGCGCTCGACTCAAGGATTGAGGCAACGACTGAAGCCCCGTTTTATAAGGATCCAAAAACTTGTCCATACCCGTGAGCAGGAAGCCGCGCTGGCCTGTTTCGGCATTCTGCAGATCCTGCAGAATCTTGTTGACCCGGCTCATCACCCGCCGGCTGTGATCGACCATCGCACTATTATGGATCTGCTTACGAATACTCACATAAGAAGCCGTTGAACTTGCTAATAGCAACAACAGCGATATTCCAAAACCTATCTGTAGGTTTCTTAAAATAGTTTTAGGCATGCTTTTTCAACAATTGTGTTAAGACAGTGCCAACTGATGGTCTAGATGGCCGCCAAATATAATAATAGGAGCCTAAATTAAATCCCGCGTCCGCCAGCCCAAACCATGTTACCGTATTTTAACAAAAAGTTGCGTATTTATCCCCCCTCAGCGATCCTACCGGCAATGATTTCGGAGGTCGCCGCACAAAAGTCGAGGCCCGAATAATCCGGGTTGTAGCCACCGATATAAGGGACAGCCATCATAAAAAGACGTTGGCTGGAACGCCCACTCTGATCGACCAGCTGGAAGCTGTCGTCTATTTTCACACCAGGTACCTGCAGAAAGATCGCGCCGTCCGGCGCAACAAACATGTGGTCGTTGCCAGCCAATAATTCTTCCTTGGCATGTTCCACTGACCGGAAGCGCAAATAAGCCGGACTGATATTACCGTTGTCGATCAAACTCTTAAAGGGAAAGTCTGCAAAGTCCAAGGGCCGCTGCCCTATACAGTCTACAAAGGTTTTGTAATGTACTTTGCGTTCGATGCCCTGTTCATCCGTATACACATAATAAGCCCCCCTATCGCTGGCAGGTTCGACCCGACTTTCCGATCCCACATTGACCACTTCCAGCCGGCCGGCATCGTGCAACGCCAACAGCTCGCGGCCGGATCCTTGTGGCACAAAGGCAATAACAATAGAGATCAGCGGCATCAACACCTTTTTTAAACGGATCATATCTTCGGCAGACATATATTTGGCCGGATAATTTAAGGTGAAACTCAGCGCAGAAAGCACCTCCTTCCAGTAGATTGATTCCCGTCTTTTGATGGACTTTAGCGCCTGTACATGCTCCTGACGAAAAACTTCAAAGGCATCTTTCTGTTCCCTTAAACTGAGTACCACCTCCACAAAGTTCTCCAGACTGAGTTTTTCCACCATCGCATAGAAGTCGGGATCCTTTTCTTTGAACTGTGCTTTAAAATTCCGCTCAAACAAAAAATCAAGCGAGACGAAGCCCTCATTTTCCATTCTGTTCAAAAGCAGTTCTTCCTCCGTGATCAAGAGATTATTGGCCAGGAACGGCTCTTCCTGATGAAAACGGATAGCAGGTAGCAGCCCGCTACGCGTATGCATCAGTAATTTAAAATGTTCACTACCGGGATCGATCTGATAGCTCAATTCGCCCGTTTCCAGATATTCAAAAGACCCATTGTGGCGGGCCAGCGTTCGGATAGCGTCTATCGCCGTGAGTGAAGCACCCCGTATACCCACCGCATGGTCTGTCTTCAAAGCGAGCTTGGAAGGTGGATAGGGCGATTCAAAATAATGTTCGACATTGCCCTCATACCTGGTGGGCCACTTATGACCGGTACAGATAATGACCTTGTCGACTATATGTGTTTCAGTGCTGCCAACGATGATCTTCACCTGAGATTGGCTTTCCAGGTCGATGATATCGCTGACCTGACTGGCAAGGTACACCTGCGTTTCAATCCCTTTCGCATCGGCCTGCCGCTTCAGCAGCATAAACTGTTCCGACAGGTACCGCCCAAAAAGCAATCTCGGAACTACCTTATAGCGATTAAAATCGTCCACATCAATGCCATAGCTACGGAGCGTTGCCACCGACAGGGATTGGACATATTCTTCGATCGTGATGACCAGCGTAGGGATTTCATGATCCGAAACATTGGTCAGGTGTTCGGCTGTCGCACCTTCGTAGCTGTAAGGCATACCTGCGCCCAATTGCTTGCGCGACTCAAAAATAGATATTTTGAGCCCTACAATATTCTTTTCAATCAGTCTTTTGTACATAAACAGGCCACTGGGTCCGCCCCCGATAATGGCTACATGGATATCTTGTTGCATAGTTTTAATTGTGCTGCCTGTATGACAGTACTCGGATCAAGAACAAGGATAAAATGTAGAAAGTTTTAAAGGCATTTATTCTTGCACAATAAAAAATGGGATAAATACGGAGGATGAATTAAATACCTGAATCTCGGATTCTGCAAACGATCATTCGTCGGAGGATGTTTTTCGAATAAACAAAATGATAACAAATAACAATATTATGGAAAACAACATCAATAATCCGGAAATCATCAACGACATTATCAAGATCAACAATGACCGCATCGAAGGTTATAAAAAAGCAATTGATCTGGCGAACAGTCATGGTTTAGATAAACTTATCCCTACATTCGAAAAGTTCATTGGCCAGTCGGAAGAGTTTATCGCCGAACTAACACCTTATGTCGAACTTGAGGGCAAAGAGGCAACGGATGGTACGATGCTCAGCGGAAAGCTCTTCCGCGTCTGGATGGGCATCAAAGTAAATATTACCGGAGACGACGAAAGAAGTCTATTGGAAACCTGTGAGCAAGGTGAAGATGCCTTCAAATCGACCTATCAAACAGCCTTAGCTGACGGATCGGAAGAACTTTCGCAAAACGTCCATAGCCTGATCAATACGCAGCTAAGCAAACAGCTCGAAGCGCACAATATCATTAAAATGATGCGCGATAGCAAAACCATCTAACATTTTAAGTAGTAATTTTTTCTTTTTCAAAAAAAATACCGAAGCTCAAATTCCTTCGGTATTTTTGCATAAAGGATAATGAACTGTGCGACTCAAATAACGTAACCTATGTAGCGCAAGAAAACAATTACACGTTTGAACATAAAATTATCCCCTAGTTTAAACAAAAAAGATGAAAAAGATTCTTACAGGAATTACAGCAATTTTTATTTTATCGGCCGCAAGCTCCTGCAGCAGTCAAAAGGTGCAGACATCCAACGAACAGCAGCTTTCTGAAAAAGAAGTCGTTGGACCTATCACAGCGATTGAAAATGGAAAAGATGGTTATATGGCAACCCTTACCGACAAAAAAGGTCAGCATGCCGTAGTAACAATCAGCATTGTCAACCTACAGAAATCGGGCGGTACCTTCAAACGTTATGCTGTCGGTGATGTGATCCGTGCCAAAGGCAACTTTTGGAAAGATGATGCCGGCATTTTACATATTACAGCTAGCTCAATAGAACAGGTCAAGTAAAATATTAAAATTTGAGCAGTAACCCACAAAAAAGGCTAGACCGAATACGGTCTAGCCTTTCTGCTAAATACAATCAACTCACTAACTTGCTTAAGATACTATCAGAACCAAGTGCAACGCCAACACGTTTTAAAAAAATTGATATTTGTCCGCTGGGCAAAGATGGTCATCCAATCAATGACAAATAAAAGTCCACCATTTAAGGTGCCAAAACCGTCTGAATAGTCAATACGCCTTCTTTTAAATCTTTGCTCTTTGCCCGTATCCGAATCTTTCCCGATTTTTCATCCGACTGCACAATCAACGTAAGCTCTCCATTGAACAAATGCATCTGGGGCTTTTGAAAAGCCTCCAGATTGGTCGGGTCTCCATTGGCCAGGGCTCTGAATGTACCAGCTCCTCCTACTTCAAATTGGACCAATCCATCTGCATGCGAGCAGAGGTTCCCCACTTTATCAACTGCTTTGACACGGATATAAGCCAATGTGCGTCCATCAGCAGCGATGGAATCATGCATCGCATCCATTTTAATTTGAAAGGGTTTACCCGCCGTCCGGACAATTTTTTCGGCCGCCGGCTTTCCAGATTCATCGTAAGCGACAACTTTGACCTCCCCGGGTTCGTACAGCGTATTCATCCACATCAGGCGATAACGTTCCTGCAATGAATTCTTAGTTTTACGCTGTATCCCCTGACTCTTGCCGTTGATAAAAAGTTCTGCACTCGGATAATCTGTATATACGAAAACAGGTGTCTGCTTTCCCACACGGTCCGGCCATGTCCAATGTGGCAAAATGTGCAGTGTATGTTCCTTTTTATTCCATAAACTTCGGTATAGGTAGTAACGGTCTTTGGGAATACTTGCCAGATCAATAATACCAAACATGGAACTATGATTGGGCCAGGCATCCGTATCATATGGAGACGGTTCACCAAGGTAATCAAATCCAGTCCAGACAAATTGTCCCATCGTCCAATGATGATCCTCTGCCAAGGCAAAATCCTCATCCGGTAGGTTGGACCAAGAGCAATACTCCATATCGTAAGACGATGACTGATGATCCGGGTACAGCATATCGCCCTTTTTTACCACGGGAAATTTATAGACACCCCTGGAGCTCACTGTGGATGCTGTTTCCGAACCTAGAGCCAGATTTTGCGGCAATTTGGCATAGGCCTCCTCATAACGGTGCGTGCGATAGTTGAGCCCTGGAACATCCAATAAACTCGCAAACCCGTTTTCTAGCACACAGCTTACCTGGTCCATACCGCAGGTGACAGGCCGAGAAGGATCTTCCCGATGACAGATATCCTGTAAAAATGAAGCCACTTTATATCCGTCGGCACTGCATTGCGTAGGCACTTCATTTCCAATGCTCCACATCACCACCGAAGGGTTATTTCTAAAATGATGAATCATATTGACCATATCCCGCTCGGCCCAGTCCGCGAAAAAGCGATGGTATCCATTTTTACATTTGGCGATGTCCCATTCGTCAAACGGCTCGATCATCATCATCAAGCCCAATTCGTCACATAAAGCGACCAATTCTGGAGCGGGCATATTATGCGCTGTACGCACGGCGTCACAGCCCATATCTTTGAGCAGCTGTAATTGATAGCGTAGGGCCGAGACGTTAATTGCCGCCCCCAATGGTCCAAGATCATGATGATTGCATACCCCCTGAAACTTTCGGATCTTTCCATTTAACATGAATCCCCGATCAGCAATGATACGTACCTCCCGAATACCAAAACGGGTTTCAAAACTGTCCGTCAGCTTGCCATCGACAAATACCTGTGTAGACGCGCTATACAGATTCGGAGCCTCCGGACTCCACAGGGCCGGTTTTATCACTTCAAAATTTTGTACGAAAGGCTTACCATAGTTTATTTTTTGCTGGTTTTCTTTCTGCGCCACCACACGCCCTTCTGCATCCAAAATCGATGTTACCAGCCACACCGACTTGCCATCTGCATTTTTCAAGCTGGTTTCGAGCTTAACTGAAGCTACGCTGTCTGACACAAAAGGTGTAGTGATATAGGTCCCCCACACAGGTACATGGATCTTATCCGTAACAATGACATGCACATTCCGGTAAAGTCCCGCACCGGGATACCATCGCGAAGACTGCGCTTTATTTTCCAGGCGCACGGCGACCATGTTGTTCCTGCCGTCTCTATGCAGCAGCCCAGTCACATCGCAGTGGAAAGCATTATAGCCGTAAGGCCAAAAGCAAGCTTCCTTTCCATTGACATAGACCCGGGCCTCGCTCATTGCACCATCAAATTTTAGTACCACACGTTTATTGGTAGGTTCGAATTGTGGCACATCAAAGCTGGTCCGATACCACCCCACTCCGACATAAGGCAAACCACCGGTCCGGCCCGTTTTTACGGTCGATTTTTTCTCTCCATTTTGTGTTACGGCAACATCCTGCAGATCGTGTGCTCGGTCAAAAGGCCCAAATATAGCCCAATCATGTGGTATGGTAACCTTTTCCCAAGTCCTATCGTCCAATACCATCGATTCACCCTGCGCAACTTCTCCCTGAAAAAAACGCCAGTTTTTCTCCAGCAGAAAGGATTGGCGTGCGGACTGTCCATTTGAATTGCGCGGAACAAATAGGAATAAAAAAAACAAAAAGTAAATCGTACGCAGTAATCTCATCATCAATTCATGTATTTATAGTCTACAGTTCAATTTTGTCATCATTTAGCGGCATAAATATACTTTATTTAAAAGCGTTCAATACTTTTGTCGGACGTCCATTATTATCAAATGCTCCTAAGGTATAACCATTCCAGCCGCCATAAGCCAAAGGCTCCCAATAGAATATACCCAGCACCTTCTGATCAGGTACGGCATTGACCGAGCTGAAAAGATCCTTGAGCCATGTTTCGGCAATATCCGCTGCATCCCAGCTCATCCCCACTTCACAGATCATGACCTCTGAATTGTACCGGGCGATCATATCTTTGATGTTACTAACACATGCTGCATTCCGTTCTTGCCAGTTTTCTGGGGTCGGATAAAGCGACATGCCAATCACATCCCATTTCCCGCCATTATTTTTTAGACCATCAAACATCCAGCGGAACAAATTATTATCAAATCCATTGTGAAGGTGTATAATCACTTTTGTTGCCGGAAAAATCGCTTTCACCGCATCATAGCCTGCATTGTTCAATGCCGCGTAATTAGCCATGCTGACGGAGGCTTTTCCATCTTCCCAAAGCATTCCATTGCCCGTTTCATTGCCTACCTGTACCCATTCCGGTGAGATACCGTTATCTTTTAGCAATTGCAGGACGTCTGTTGTATGGTCACTTACCGCCTTCTTTAAACCATCAAATGCCAGTGCTTTCCAGGCAGCAGGCTTTGTCTGCTGCCCTGGATCGGCCCAGGTATCACTGTAATGAAAATCCACCATAATGCGCATACCCAAATGATTCGCCCGGCGTGCCTTGACCAGTACATCATTCTTGTTGCACCAGCCTCGTTCGGGGTCTACCCAAACCCGCAAACGCACTGCATCCATTCCCAATCCACGCAGCAATTTTAGTCCGTCCACCGCATTGCCCCCAGCATTGAAAAATTGTACCCCAGAGGCTTCCATTTCCGTAATCCAGCTCACATCCGCACCTTTTGCCATATGCGGCAAAGATGCTGCTACTTCAAGGTTATCTTTATCGCTGCAGCTGGACAGCGCTAAACACAGGCTTAACAAGCCTAATATTTTCCCTATTTTTATTTTTTTCATCTGATTATTTCATTTTAGGTGTCGTACCTATCTGTCCTATTCTACATGATATTTAAATTGTTTTGGATCGCTTAGATCAAGGATCAATGTATGCGTGCCGACCTTATCATAAGCAAAACCACTTCCATCTGCCGTATATAAATTACAGTTTCCACTACCCTCCGCAGCTCCAAAAAACCAAGCCCAACTGCCATTGATCAGTACTTTAATCCCCCATTGCTCGGCTGCCGCTGTCGTAATAGTTGCTTTCCAAACCTTTGCCGTCTGGTCATATACCATTGGTGTTGCCGTTGCACTCCAGCCATTAAAATCGCCCGTCACCGTCATCGATTCCACGGAAGTCTCCTTCCAAGCCAACTTATTAACGTCGGCTGTTAGGTACAGGTATCCACCTTTACTCGTCCAGCAATTCCAGCGATCTGCACCGCTATACAGAATATATTGACTACCATCCAAGGGATAGGAACCATAGATAAGCGATGCGCTGGCACTTTCCTCACTGGTTAAATAGAAATTATACCATTGATCGAGGCGTACAAAACCATCGTAAAAACCATCTTCTTTTCTCGAACACAGCTTCCATGGGAATTGGGTAATTTCTTTATTCGAAAGATAAAGATAGGCAGCGTCCTTAACAGGCTGGTAAGCCGTGACAGACAAAGCAATCACGTTGCTATAGAGCCAGTCTGTATTGGCACCCAGTCGCGAAGCAATTCGGACATAAAACACCTTTTTTTCATCAGGCACAAATCCCATCCCCGTGACGAGGTTATTCAGTTGTTCATGCGTATAGCTGATCGAGCTTGCCACCTGCTCAATGCTTTTGACAATAACCGAAAAAGAGGGGTCTGCCGCTATTTCTATCTTATTTTTTAAGACCGACTGTGCCATTGGCTCATCGCTTGCCAGGATCGCTTCATCCCAAACAAGCTGCAGTGCCACTGCCTTGCGGTCAGTAGATTTTAAGACTAGTTCGGTTGTGCTGCTGTGCAGCACTGCGGGTTTTATTCCGCTGGCAGCCGGTGCTCCACCTTCCTTTTTACAGGCAATTAAAAGAAGCACCAAGATATAGAGTGTCAATTGTTTCATATGTAATCATTGTCTTTATTTAATAAAATCATCCAAGACTAGTAACCGGGGTTTTGAATCAAATTCGGATTTGCGCTCATATCAGTCGCTGGAATTGGATACAAGTTGAATTTAGCATCCACAGCGCGGCCGTTCATTTCACCGCCTTTCCATTGCCAGAGGTAAGCGTTGCCTGTAAATTTCCCAAATCGAATCAGGTCTGTACGGCGCGTGCATTCCCAAAACAGTTCGCGGCCGCGTTCTGCAAGAATAAAATCGAGCGTTAGCTGTGCTTGGTCGATAGCCCCTGCTGAACTTCCGTAGGCCCGCTGACGGATACTGTTGACCAAAGTAATCGCTTCCTGTACATTGCCCCCACCGCCGCGTAGCACGGCCTCCGCATACATCAAATAGACATCGGCCAGACGGATCATCGGAAAATCCGTACCCACCAGACCTTCATCGGTTGTAAAGGTCCCATCATCTTTCAAATTTGTAAACTTGACCAGTCCATAGCCCTGGCTCGAGGCAGATGGATCTTCTACATCCAAAGCCTGTCCGTTTTTCCAAAAATCACCTCTTTTGTCCTCTGTTTGAAACAGAGCGACAAATTCACGAAGTGTACGAAAGCTATTCCATCCAGAAAGTACACCGTAGTCCGATGATTTCATACTTCCGACAATAGGGCCATTGACAAGATAAGTTGTCGCTCCCCATGTGGTCGTATGTGCGACATCAGCTTCTATTGGAAAGATAATTTCATTGGTCCGTTTATCATTATCGGCATTAAATACCTGCTTATAATTCGGATTTAAGGAATATCCCGCATCAATCACTTTTTTAGCATAATTCAGACAGTCTGCATTACGTGCTGTGCCCGTATAAACCTGAGCGTTCAGATAATTCTTGGCCAATAGCGACCAGGCAGCAGCACGGCTTACCCGTCCATATTCATTTTGGCGTGCTTCAGGCAAGATCGCTGCGACCTCCGTCAGTTCCTTTTCAATAAATGCAAAGAGATCAGTCCGCGCCATCCGTGGTGGGAAAAACGCGGCTACAGGATCTTTTTCCGTCACAAAAGGAACATTCCCATACAAGTCCATGGCGTGGCTATAGGCCAGTGCACGCAGAAAACGAGCTTCGGCTGCAAATGTTAAGATCTCTGCCTGTTCGGCTGGACTAAAGGCGGCCAGTTTCTCCGCGGTGGCATTCCGCAGAAATTCGTTACAGATAGCCACAGTGTAGTAGATCCGGTAATACATCGCATTCACCCATGTATCGGAAGCTCCCCAGGTCATATACTGAATATCGGTCATGTTATCGCCACCCGCCCAGGTGTAGATCACCTCATCGGTAGGTACTTCCTGCAGGTTAAAGTATACCCGAAGGTAGCCCCAAGAAGCTGTGCTGCCCGCCATATCCGGATCGGCATCACCGCGACCATTGCCCGCAACGGCAAATGAAGCATACAATTTAGCAAGCACAGCACGGTAACCATCCACAGAAGTGTAGACCGACTCCGAAGTAGTTTCCACAGTGGGATACTGATTTAAGTCCTTTGTGCAGGATTGCAGCAATAGGAGTATACTCAACAATCCAAAACAATATCTTTTTATATTTTTCATCGCTATATAAGTTTTCTTTTTTGAGGCTGCCATTAAAAATCTAGGTTGAGGCTCAAGGAGAAAGTCCTTGATCGTGGGTAGAACGAACTGTCGAATCCACTCGGAACCTCGGGGTCCATACCGCTATACTTGCTCACAATAAAAACATTCTGAGCTACTGCACCCACGCGCAGATTGGATATCTTACCTACCTTACCAAAATTATAGTTCAGCGACAGGTTTTCCATTCGAAGGAAAGATGCGTTTTCGACATAATAATCCGAATAATACTGCCTGGTCTGGAATCCCGTGTTAAAGTAATCCCGATGCAAGTTATTGATCGATGGGTCTACATATTGAACCGTCTCCCAAGCACTGAGGTTCATTTTTGTATTATTGAAGACATAATTCCCCAAATTTGCACGTAATGTGGTCGCTGCCGTCCATTTTTTGTAGGTTAGCTGCGTATTGAAACCGAATAGCCATTTTGCGGCCGGCGACTGGTAGCGGTATAAGTCTTTTTCATTGATCGCTCCATCGCCATTCAGATCCGCATATACGCCTTCTAAGGGTTTGCCTGCTTCGTTGTATAACTGTTTGTATACATAAAACATATAGGGCTGATATCCAGTTGTCAGGATCTGGATACCACGGCCGCTGACATTCGGCCCTACATAAGTTCCCACCGCATTCGCATCCTGTACCAATGCAATATTGGTCACTTTCGTATGCTGATTGGTGGCGTTTATATTAACTTCCCAGCGCAGGTTATCTTTTTGGATAGGGACGGTATTCAATTGAAATTCGAAACCGCTGCTTTCAACATTTCCGACATTAATGGTTGCATTCTGGTCAAAGTTTGTTCCTGCCGCCACAGGTACATTGGCCAATAGGTCATGCGTTTTTCTGGTGTAATATTCAATCGCACCAGATACCCTATTTTTCCATAGTGCAAAGTCCAGACCATAGTTAAATGCCTTGGTTGTTTCCCAGCGTAAATCCCGATTGTAAACCGATGGACGGTATACCAAATGATACTGATCGCCAAAACGGTATTGTGCATAGGCAGTTCCCAGGTTGTAGACCGGCAAATATTCATAATTGCCTATACCTTCCTGTTGCCCTGTTATACCGTAACTTGCCCGGAGCTTTAGGTCATCCAGAAAAGCGATCCCTTTCATGAAAGACTCCTGCGAAAGGCGCCAGGCCAGCGCGACTGAAGGAAATGTCCCCCATCGGTTTTCGGGGCTAAATCGCGAAGTACCATCCTTTCGAACCGTCGCTGTCAATAAATAACGGCTGTCATAATTGTAGTTGATCCGGCCGTACCAAGAGATCAGGGTATGGCGTTCGTCAGATGCAATGGCCGTAGAACGTATATCGCCAGCTTCATTATAGTATACTATCGGTGGGCGCCCTGCACTCCAATATTGATAATCGTGGCCCGCAGTGACGTCAATTGTACTTTTAATTTCCGGGAAGAACTTGTTATAATTTAGATAGCCCGTAAACAATTTATTTTTAAGTGTCTGTTCATAACGGTCAAAAGCCCCTCCAATCGTAAAATTGTTGGCCGCACTTGCCGGAATAAGATTAGATCCATTCCCTTTGGCATAGTCATAGCCCAGTGTTACATGTGCTTTTAATTCGGGTAGCATATGAAACTTATAATCAAGATCAAGGTTACCTACAGCCCTATTGACTGTACTGCGATGCTTTTCCTGACGGAGTAGTCCCAGTGGATTGAGATTTGCACCAGTTGCCGGGAGGCCAGCATTATCTAGACTCTCGTAATAGCCACCGTAGGCATCTACCCCCGAATAAATTGGCTGCGTCGGATTAAAAGCCACAGCAGACCATATGGCATCGGTATTGGCAAAACTATTGTTGTTGCGGGCACCTTTAACATTCAGATTGACCGTCAGGTGTTTATTAAAAAATGTAGGATTTAGCACCAACGCCCCTGTCATACGCTCCGTCTTGTCGGTCCGCAAGGTTCCCTGCTGATTATAATAGCCCACGGAAGCACGAAAAGGCAAGGTCTTGCCGATCTTTCCCTGCAGGCTTAAGTTATTGTCCGTTCCCATGGCGTCCTGAAAAACTTCATGCAACCAATCCGTTGAGGCATTGCCCAGCAGCGCTTTTTGCGCGGCAGTTCCTTTGCTATTGATCAGCGTGGCAAATTCATCGCGCGACATCATATCAGCCACACCCATCGCCTGCTGCATGGAGACAATGGATGAAAAAGAAAGCCGTAAAGCGTCCCCCTTTCCTTTCTTTGTTGTAATCAGCAATACACCATTTGATGCACGCGATCCATAGATGGCTGTCGACGATGCATCTTTAAGCACCGTCATGCTTTCAATATCATTAGGATTGATCAGACTGAGAAAATTGCCGCTATTGCCGCTAATTCCTCCCGTCTCCAACGGTACCCCATCCAATACAATCAGCGGATCGTTGCTGGCACTCAATGAGGCGCCCCCGCGAATTCGTATGGTGCTCCCGGAGGAAGGCGAACCACTGTTGGACATCACCTGCACGCCGGCTGTTTTCCCATTGATCAGCTGTTCGGGAGACCCCACCAGTCCACTGTTAAAATCCTTGCTTCCGACCGTATTGACAGCACCCGTGAGATCCTTTTTGGTTGTACTTCCATAGCCTACGATCACCAGCTCCTCCAATACATTTCCCGCCGGCACCATATTGACATTCAAGGATGTTCCCTGTACCGTCAAAGTCTGGCTGCTATAGCCAACAATAGAGAAGGAGAGCTGGGATTTGCCCTTGGGCAATGAAATACGGTATGAACCATCGCTGGCCGTAGAAGTCCCCACCGCTGTTCCGGCCACCAGTACCGTCACACCGGCCATCGCCTGCCCCTGCTCATTGCGAACCACTCCACGGATATCCTGCTGTTGCATCGGCCTGATCCATTTACTCTCTCCTTTCGTTGCCGCGTATAGCTGCGTTTCCCCAACACAGGATAGCAATGACAAGCCCAATAAACTTGTTTTAAATGCAAAACCCTTCATTTTTTTAGATTTATGTGTTTATAATTGTTTTCTTTCCCTTTATTTTATTCTTTCTGCTCCTGTCAACCTTGTCGATCCGTCCCGAAAACTAACCTGTCAATTCTTTCGGTCTTTGCAACGGCCCGAAAAATGACGATCCGAACAGTACATTAGCATTCTCAACGGAATGATTAGTTGCATAAAAGCGCACTATACAGTTATTCTAACCATATCGCTGCAATCGACAGTGCTGTGCCATCCATATTTTCCCCAGAGATAATGAGCTTTTCGATATCCATTTTGTCAAATTGAACGGGTACCGCCGGATTAAAAAAGCGTTCAAGAAAGACAGGATAAGGAGCAGGAAGCAACGCCGTTGGCACAAGCTGCAGATCTGCCAAATCAATACGGACCAATGTTTCGGCATCTGACTCGGTATTCATCTTTTTCACGTAGGTATAGCCCTTTTTTGTCACAAACCCAGCTTCCAGCACCGGACTTCCACCCTGATGTTTTAAGAGCACGCAAAGCTTTTTAGCGGCATTCAGCCCCGCTGGCCGCTCAAGAACTGCAGTTCTGATATCCTTTAACCAAAAATACCTCGCCCCCGAATCCTTGGTGTGAAAGGTGTAGGTCCAAAAAGGGACCTTTCCCAAATCCTGTTGCTGCCGTTCTGCAGTCATATAAGCGGTTTCGGGAATTGCGAAAGTTTCCAAAGAAGCTACTTTAGACAAGGATTCGAACAAAGTAACAGGAGCATGCGGATCACACAGTCCGACCGTCCAATAGCTATTGACCCGATAATCCCAGTCAAGCGGGGCACCGGCCCGGTTGTCAGGGTAAGTGAACTGCCTGCCGCCGACAAACACTGTCGCGGTATATTTCAGCTCACTTCCCGCTAACAGTGATGCCGGGATCTCCGCTTCATAGGTGCTGCAATCTTTGGGGATCAGCTTAATGTAGAGATTGTGATCTTTCCAAAACGACACTTGATCTGTTTGTAAAATAATCGAGTCGGGCTGCTGTTCAAAAATGTAACGGAAGTACAATTTGGCAACGCTGCCTTTTTCCATCACTTCGGGCTGTTGGTGTATCAATAAAGCTTGCTTCAGTGGCTGAACTTTTGGCGCATAATATTCACCCAAATAACCATTTTTCCAGGAGGAGGAAGCTGTCCAGCTATTTTTCAGCTGGAGATCCTTGCGTTTGAGCAGATATACGCCTGGTTCAACCCTGAAACTGGTTTTGGCGACTGAAATATCCTTAGCGACTCCCTTTTTCCCCACAAGCGATTGAATGGTAAAGAATTCGCCTAGATCAGGTATCCGAACATCGATCGTCTGAGATCGGTACAGGATATGTACCACCTCACGATTGAGCGATGGCTTGGCAAAAGGATCAGCGATTTTTTCCGCATCCGGCATGACTTCCAGGCGCCATAGGCCATCTTCCAGACGATCCAAAAAATAAGCACCTGATCCCCGGTAGTCTACCACCGGTGATGAACCATAACCAGCGATATGTTGCAATTTCTGTGGATTTACAGGTTTGACTGCTGTATTATTGGTATAAAAATATTTGTCCGGCGCATTCATCAGGGAGAGATCCTGCTCATAACTGACTCTAAAATCGCCAAACAACGTATCCTGTGGATAGCGCTCAAATTTTTTATTTCTCGGTATCGCATAAGCCACCTCTGCAGCGATCATGGTACTCAGTGCTTTTGCGGGTGTATAGGCCAAATTGAGGTAATGCGTCTGATATTCGGTATTGTAAGCTGCAATATCCATCGGATCGTAGGCAAATTGGGTGATCCACTGAAATCCCGCCGAACGGAATGTGCGACTCATGGCGGGGTGCATGTAGCTGTAGAGATTATCTGCAGGATCATATTCATAGACCGCCTTTGCTTTATTGGCAAAACCCTTCAAGTTTGAAAAGGGAATATTGTATTGATCGATGTAAGGCAGAAAGTTGCCTTGACGTTCACGTCCCGCAACCAGTCCTACAGGGTACCATTGATAAGTGGTCCCTTGGATATCAGCATCAAAATAAGCCCTTACATGATCCATGTTATGGCTTACATTGTAAAAAATAGGTTTTTTATTACCACTTTTCTTCATGGCCTTAACCATCCGGGCTATATAGTCCGAAGTCGTCTGAACCGTTCCGGTATGACAAGGTTCATTATTGATTTCAAATCCAATGATGTAAGGATCTTGCTGATAGGCGTAGCCCGTATAAGGGTTGACATGACGAAGCAATTGACCGATATACTTTTCCTGTGCAGCGATGGCCTGCGGATTGGCATGAACCTTACACTTATCGTAGTGGTAGGTAAATGCATCCGTATTTATATTTTTTTCGGGATAGCCATTCCCAAAGTTGGTCATTCCCGTAATCAGGATCCGGATACCTCTCTCCTGGAGTTTAAAAAAAAGATAGTCCAACAGATCCAGGTGTTCATTGCTGATCAGGTTTCCATTTTTATCGGAGATCTCCACATCCCAGATATGGATACGGTAGGCATTATATCCCAAACGGGCAAAGTGATAAACGTCGCGATCAATGGCTTGTTTGCGATCGATTCCCTTGGTCTGCAGCGCCCGAAAGGCATGGGCAAAAGGAACGGTATAGTTAACACCATAAAATGATGCCTCCGCTTTGGAGTCAGACCAGCGCATGACACCCTCACGGTCTACAAAAACTGTGGGGACATTTTTCTTGGCCTTAAATTGTGCATAAGAATTGGCATAGCTCAAAAGAGCAAAGCAGCATAAAATAATTACACGCATGGATTGTATCGATTTATAATTTTTGGTTATTACTCTTACAAACCTATCAAACGGTATTATTTTTTAAGGCCACATATCGGACAAAGAACAACACAAATTGGACATCCTCAGTTCTCTAATATCACAACAACACTAAAAACCAAGCACTTAAACAAAAGACTCCATATATACTTTTGGTGACATCCCAAATTCTGACTGAAAGCATTTCGAGAAATAAGAGGCATTGGAGAATCCGACCATGTACATGACTTCGGCCACGGTAAATTTCTGCTGCTGCAACAAGAGCGCAGCTTTTTTGATGCGAATGCTGCGTATATACTCTACCGGTGTATATCCCGTTAGCTGTTTAATTTTACGATGGAGCTGTCGGGCGGCAACATCCGTGAGCTCACTAAGCCGCTGTACGGAGAACTCTGAATCGTCCATATTTTCTTCGATCAACTGCGTCACGTTAGCCAGGAGTTTTTCATCCGGCGAATGTACAACGGCTGGTTCGGCCGGTTTACTGATTTCGTCGATGCGCAATTGAGCGACAAGCTTATCTTTCCTATCCAAGAGTTGCAATAGCTGTATCTGCAGCAGGTCCAGATCGAAAGGTTTGGCCATGTAGGCATCTATTCCGGCAGCAACCCACTCGCGTCTGATGAGCTCATCATCCTGTGCTGTCAACAGCATAATCGGTATTGTTGCTGTCACGATATTTTGTCGCAGTCTTTTAACCATTTCAATTCCTCCCATATTGGGCATCATGGCATCTGTCAGGATAATGTCTGGCATAAAGATATGCCCGTCGATCAAACGAAAGCCCTCGCTGCCGTCGCCAGCAATGCGGCAATCATAATGTACCCGCATCGCATTTTGTAAAAAATCAGCAAGCTCGGCATTATCTTCAACAATCAGCAGTTTTCTTTTGCCGGATGCCGAGATACTACCGGCAGGGTCCTTATCGCTTATATTATCCTGCCTCCAGCTGAGCGTCACGCTTGTACCCTTTTGGCTGCTCGCGATGTCAACGCTCCAGCCCAGCTGCTCACAATAACTTTTGACCAGATAAAGACCAACGCCGGTCCCCTGTACTGCACCCACTTCTTTCAGTGAAGAGCGATAGAATTTGCTAAATACATAAGGCAGGTCTTCGGGAGCGATACCGATTCCAGTATCCTGAACGGTAAGCTTTATAGCCTCTCCAATTACTTCCAGCCGCAGTTCCACTTGTCCGTCAGGACGATTATACTTACAGGCATTGGCAATCAAGTTGTTGACAATCGAGCCCAACTTGGCGACATCCGTCTGTATAAAAAAGCTTTCCATATTACTCACAAAGCCAAAATGGATGGTACTATACTCGGGTACCTGCTGCCAGTCGGCTATCATCTGTCTGTTATAGTCAACCAGGTCAATCTGGGAGGTCAGCAATCCCTGCAGCGGCATCTGTTGCTGTTCGACCTGATCAAAAGTCATCAATTCCTGAATAAGCTGACTGATTTTTAAGGCATTTCGATGCACGCCATCCAGCTGTTTCTTTTTGTCACTGTTCTTTGTCTGCCGCATCATATGGCTTACGGGAGCCAAAATTAGACTTAGCGGCGTTTTCAGCTCATGCGATACAGCGGTCAGGAAGTCCATTTTCATCTTTGTGAGCTCCAGGACCTTCCGCCGCTCACGTCTTTCCCATTTTAAGGTACTGCGTACCCTGAAAAAATTGACAATCCAAAACAGCAGGAAACCAGCAATGAGCACATAGAGACTTTTGGCCCAATAGGTCGCATACCAGGGATAACGGATCTGAATAGCGTAGGTATAAATTTCTGAGACAACGTGGCCGGCAAGATCCACCTTCGCAAGCTGAAGATCGTAGCTGCCCGAATTTAAGTTGGAGAGGAGCACCTTATTATCGCCACGTTCCATTGGGATCCAGGTTTCATTTTTACCTTTAAAAGCATAGGCCAAGCGATAGCCTAAATGATTCCCATAGTCCAAATCGGAAAATTCAAGCCGAAGGTTATTCTGATCATGCGCCAAAGCAATCTCGTTTTTATACCGTAAGCCATAGTCGTAATTACCGAAACGTTCATTATTGACATACATTGCGGTGAGCACAATCTTTTTGGAACCATCCAGATCCGATAGCTCATTTTGCGCGGGCAACAGGACCAGCTCATCAATTCCGCCCAGCACCACTTCCTCCCGATCTGCATCGTAATACATCGAGGATATCCTTTGCCCGTATCTTAATAATTCAGTTTTTAAACTCTGCTTATTAACCTGCCACACGCCAGTACTCGTTGCTAACCAGATGCTTTCTTTGACCTCGGTCATGGCAGTTACTTCTCCTTTACCAACAGGATCAAAACGAACCAATGTATTTTTCCCGTCCGGAGCAATACGCCTCAATTCGCCATGTTCCCCTACCCACACCGTATGCTGCCTATCCTTCAGCATAAAGGTCGCCTGATCCAATGCATGCCCAGCGCTGTCTTTAAGCTCCGTTATTTTCCCTGTGGCCACATCAATGCTACTGATCCCCTTATTATAGAACAGCGCTAAGATCTTCCCCCTTCCATTGTCAACGATCTGATTGGCAAAATCTTCCAGAAGACCGTCGGCTTTACTGAAATTACGGCTTGCTATGACCGGGCCCGTCGCCTCCAATAAACGGCTTCGGTTGACGACAAATATTCCCCCCATATAGGAGGCCACCCAGAGATTATCCTGTCCATCTTGCAAGATGTCGTACGACCATTTCGCATTTCGTCTTCCACTGGCATCGACAATTGTAAAGGTTTTAAACTGTTTCGTATGTGCATCAAACACATTGACGCCACCGTCGGAGGCTATCCACACCAATCCCGTATGATCCTCAAATATATCCCGGATACGGTTGTGTGCCAGACGATAGGTCTTGGCATCCATACGGTACCAGCTGCTTTCCGTATTCTTGTCGTCCAGCCCACGTACACGGATCAAACCATTATCGCCTCCCAACCAATACCAGCCATTGCGGTCCTTGGTAATTTTATAAAAACGGTTGCCATCGCTGCTCGCTGTCAATTGATAGATCGGCAGTATTTTTTCCACCTTGCGGTTGGACCATAAGGAAAATCCCAGATCGGTACCCAGCCAGATATTTTCCGACCGATCCTTAAAGATACTCCACACGATGTTATTGGCCAGCGAGTTTCTATTCCGGGAATCATGTTTGATCCGTTTAACCAACTGCTGATCCAGCTGATACGTAAAAAGACCATCATCCGTACCGACAAGCAAGGTGTTGGAATCTTTGGAAGCCATTGCTTTGATGGGATGATTTTGTAGTACCGAAGTCTTCTGAAGGTTATGGTTCTTCGTATTATAGCGATACAGGCCGTATTCTGTCCCCACATAGGTACTTGCCGATTCCGGAATAGAGAATATAGAATTCACAAATTGATTACTCCCCGGCCTATAATCTGGGAGCGGTAGAGGCACAATATTTTTTTTTGATGGATTTAATTCAAAAAGTCCATTATACGTACCGATTAAGATTCTATCGTCCACCTTTTCCAGTGCATACACGGCGGTTTTTGATTTATTCTTTGGAAATGAATTATGATAATCAATAAGTTTACGTGTCTTGGTATTATAGCAATACAAACCACTTATTGAACCTATCCACAAGGTATCGCCAACAAGCAGCAAAGACCTGACATCTCCAGGTCCTCCTGCCGGAAAAGATTCGAATCGGTCGAACTGATAGTTATAGAGCAGCACTCCCTGCCCTGTCCCCAATGCGAAATGTTTATTATCGATCAGTGCAATGCAGTAAACGAAAGTCTGAAAAGAAGATTTGGTCCCCGTGAGCGGCTGCAGCGCATAGCCATCATAATTAAATAACCCATTGTTACTCCCCAGCCAAAGCATCCCCAAGCTATCCTGTGCAAAAGAGTGGACTGTATTTGCATTCGTTCCCAAGGAAATATTGCGAAAAGAGGGATAATCCAGCGATTGCCCGAAAACAGCCGTACCCACGAAGGAACAGACAAGTAACCAATAGAAATAAAGAGATTGCATTTTTTATAAGCGCTATACCACAAACTTAATTATTTCAAATGGAATACTGCTTATCCAATCAATCGTCCGAAGCGGAAATAGCATCCTGTATGCCGATGTGCAATTCTTACTTTTGTACCGTTTTCCAGCTTGTACCTTTACCCGGCAATCTTGCTTAAACGAAATTTTTTCAAACGAAGCCCCATAGCGGTTGTTCTTTTTTAAAAAAAGTATATATGGCACATTTAGAAGTAAAACCGAGAAACGGAGCGCCCTGGTGGCTATGGCTGCTGCTTTCACTTATCGCGCTGGGATTGGTCCTGTATTTTATAAACCGTTACAACAGTGACGCCAGGTTAAATAACCCCACTCCAGATACAAGCATTAACGAAACAGCGTCGCAAACAGATACGCTTTAGACTCCGTTGCATATAAAAAATTGATCACCCAATAAAATTGAAGACATGGCATTAGAAGAAAAAAAATATAATCATCTGATTGAACTCGGTGGAAGCGATTACGAAATTGTCGATGGCGAACCTGATATCCGGAGCTGGAAAGTAAAGAATGAGGCCGGCCAACTGCTCGGCAAGGTAGATGATCTGCTCTTTGACCCTGAAAGCCAACAGGTCCGTTACATCATTATCGATCTCCATGACGCCGAATTTGTTATTGACGAAGATAAGAAAGTATTGGTCCCCATTGGACTGGCGTCGCTTTACGATGGCACACAGATTCAGGCCAGCAATGAGGAAGCTTACCCGACTCCAGCTGTCGAACCGATCGACCATAGCGTGATCCTAACAGTAGACGAAATCCCAACGGAAGAACCCGCAACCGATTATCTGTACAATCCTGCCGATGATGGCGAAGTTGTGGTGATATCCGTCAACGAAGATCAGTTAATCCGCTTACCTGCTTATCAACAAGATCAGCTCGATCCCGAAACAGAACTTAGTATCCGTCATGTATTTGAAGGCACCGGCGATGTGGGTTTTATCGTGAGCGAAAGCAGCTATCACCCGACGGAATTCTATGATCATTATCACTTTAGTGAAGACACGTTCTATAGCGGCGGGAAAAAGACCGAAGGTCTTCCGCCGGATCAGACCCAACGGACCCGAAGGGTGACTGACAGACATGAGCAAACCACAGGACATGAGCCAGGTACGCTCGACAATAACAGTGAATTATAGGATAATCAGATATAACTATTATATCAGGAACTATTGCATCAGGCTTAAATTACAGCATTTGTTTAAGCCTGATATCTATTTATAGCTATTTTATCGGGCCGTATTTACCGAATTGACTTGTTAAAATACCCAAACCGCCAGTATTTTATAACCTATAGCGATAAAAAACTACCCAAATCCTTTTAACGTCCTATAAACTGCATTAAAATTGCAGGATTTGTAGCAAATCAATACAAATCGGTTATGAAAACAACATATAAAAACATCCACGCAAAGAATAGACAAACCATCAGGAGGTATTATGAAAAATATAGCTGGTATAAACTTGACCGGGAGGAGCTGGCACAGGAATTACTTATCCGCGGAGGCTTTCTGACTATTTTGACCTGGCTGCTTTGGTAAGGCGCTGTTCAATTGAATTTACGCGTATTGGTCTTTCTTAAGTGATGACCTATTCATCTACCTTGCCTTTTGCATATAGTAAATCATCACCGGTAAGCATGGTTTTGCATATTGGATAGATGACGGTATCAGCCCATAGCGGATTGCTGTTTAAATCAGTGGACCGATCAAATTTGCAGTTTGACATATATCATTTGGATTTAAGAAAGAATAATTTAAACAAACTAAAGAATCTCCTACATTGTCCTTATACGAAAGACTGCTTGTCCCAGTCATGAAGAATGTTTTTTTAAAGCTAGGCACCTTTCCACCTATCTTTTTTTCATTGTATCCAGTTTTGTTTCAATAGCTTGAACGCTTCCGCATATTGGTTGCTTTTTTGTAAAAAAGCAAACGATTTATTTCGGGCATCCGTTCATGAAGTAAACATCAGTTTATTTACTTTTCTAAACATTGGATTATGAAACAAGAAACTGGAACTACGCCAAAATTTAAAGCTAAGGCTACTGTTAAAGCTGATCCAGCGTTGCAGGAGCTCTTTTTGGATGAAATAATGGACCTCTACTGGGCCGAAAACCATCTTGTCAAATCGTTGCCAAAAATGATAAAAGCGGCATCATCACCGGCATTGGCCACTGCTATCGAAAATCATCTCAAGGAAACAGAAGAGCACGTTTCGCGGCTGGAACAGATATTCAAGCTATTGGGCAAAGAAGCACTGGCTAAAAAATGTGATGCAATGGAAGGGCTTACCAAAGAAGCGGAGGGCGTCATCGAAAGTACTCCAGTGGGGACCGCAACCCGGGACGTGGGTATTATTTTGGCTTCTCAAAAAGTAGAGCATTATGAAATCGCCAGCTATGGTGGTCTGCTCCAGCTTGCTGCCACATTGGGACTCCAAGAAGTGGCCGAATTGCTTGAGCTGACACTCGGAGAGGAACAAACGGCTGACGCAATGCTCACTGAGGTGGCAGAAAATAAAATTAACTATACGGCGGCAAAAGAATAATAACACATCAAGTAACATGAAAAAGAGAGAAACAGAAATAAAAAAGGGCAAACAGCCTGAAAACGAAAAAACAAAATCATTAGATCAGCATATAGCCGATGCGACCGGCCAATTGATGACCACCGACCAGGGAGTGAAGATCAACGACGATCAAAATTCATTACGTGCAGGTGACCGCGGAGCTACGCTGCTGGAAGATTTTATCTTACGGGAGAAGATTACCCATTTTGACCACGAACGTATCCCCGAACGCGTGGTGCACGCCCGGGGGTCGGGCGCACACGGCATTTTTAAGTTGTACAAACCGCTGGGAAAGCTGACCAAAGCTGGTTTTTTGAACGATACAGAAATAGAGACCCCGGTATTTGTACGTTTTTCTACGGTTGCTGGTTCCAGGGGATCCACAGATCTGGCCCGTGATGTTCGTGGCTTTGCCGTCAAATTCTACACACAAGAAGGAAATTTCGATTTGGTAGGCAACAATATGCCGGTATTCTTTATTCAGGATGCGATGAAATTCCCGGATCTGGTACATGCCGTCAAACCTGAACCGGACAATGAAATCCCGCAGGCAGCCTCCGCACATGATACTTTTTGGGATTTTATTTCCCTGATGCCGGAGTCTACCCATATGATCATGTGGTTAATGAGTGATCGAGCCATTCCACGCAGCTACCGGATGATGGAAGGCTTTGGCGTACACACATTTCGATTTATTAATAAGAAGGGAGAAGCCACCTTTGTTAAATTTCATTGGAAGCCGCTTCTGGGGGTACATTCCGTCGCTTGGGATGAGGCGCAAAATATTTCAGGTAAGGATCCTGATTTTCACCGGCGCGATCTTTGGGATGCTATCGAAAATGGCGCATTCCCGGAATGGGAGTTAGGCGTGCAGATCGTTCCAGAGGCTGATGAGTTTAAATTTGATTTTGACTTGCTAGACTCTACCAAAATTATTCCTGAAGAACTTGTCCCCGTACAGCGAATTGGAAAAATGACGCTCAATCGTAATCCCGACAACTTTTTTGCGGAAACGGAACAGGCGGCTTTTCACATAGGCAACGTCGTACCAGGGATAGATTTCACCAATGACCCCTTATTACAGGGACGTCTCTTTTCATATACGGATACACAATTGATTCGCTTAGGTGGTCCCAATTTTCACGAAATACCAATT
This sequence comes from Sphingobacterium sp., assembly GCA_022712315.1. Taxonomy (GTDB): domain Bacteria; phylum Bacteroidota; class Bacteroidia; order Sphingobacteriales; family Sphingobacteriaceae; genus Sphingobacterium. Next base: position 27,949 of record JALAGS010000047.1, read on the forward strand.
AATCGGCCAATTAACCCATCATACAATAACCAGCGAGACGGATTTATGCGCCAGAGGATTGACCGCGGAAAAACTAGCTATGGGCCAAATTCGCTCGGTGGTAACGACCCTGCCCAGGTGAAGGAGGCAGATGGTGGCTTTACGAGCTATGAGGAACGTATTGACGCGAGAAAAGTGCGAGCACGTAGCGATAGTTTCCGCGATCATTTTAGCCAGGCAAGGTTGTTTTTTCACAGCCAGTCAGAGCCCGAGAAAAATCATATTATTGATGCGTTCAGTTTCGAATTGGGGAAGGTAAAAACCGTCGCCGTGAGGCAACGTATGATTGGTATCTTGTCTTTAGTGGATAAAGGCCTTGCTGCTGAAGTAGCGTTTGCACTTGGCTTAAAAGTGCCGCAGGAACCCGAAAAGCCGATCAATCGCAGTATTCCGGCCGATGCTGTCCCCGAAGATTTTGAACCTATCCAAGTTGAAGGAAAGGTTAAAGTTTCACCTGCATTGAGTATGAAAGATACGGTAAAAGATAGTATCCAAAGCAGAAAAGTAGCCATACTTGCTGCGGACGGGGTTGATGCGGTATCTCTGCAAACGGTAAGCGAAGCGATTGTAGCCGCTGGTGCGGTAGTGCATGTTATTGCCCCGAAACTGGGCGAGATCACGGCCTCTGATAATTCGAAAATCCCGGTTGAAGAGAGCTTCCTGACAGGGGCATCTGTACTGTATGATGCTGTATATGTGCCTGGTGGAAAAAATAGTGTGGCAACACTGGAAGCGGAGGCAAACGCGGTACATTTTCTGAATGAAGCGTTTAAACATTGTAAAGCAATTGCAGCGGATGCGGATGCAATTCAGGTATTGGAATCTACTTATTTCTTCGATAAGCTTCCCGACGAATTTTCAGCGAAAACTGTGCTTGAAGAAGGAGTCATTGTCGAAAAAGACGCCAGTGACTTAGCGGAGAAATTTGTCAAAGCAATTGCGCAGCACCGCTTTTGGGAGCGTGAAAAACCAAGACAGGTACCGGCTTAGAAAAAGTGGCGGTAACGATAAAAAAGCCCGGTAATATGCCGGGCTTTTGCTATTTAAGATGGTATTTATCCGATCGGATCTTTTCTTTAGTTTGCCAGTATCGCAATCGCGCCTTCATTGCCCTGCTGGGCCGCAAGGTCGCATACAGAAAGCCCGCGAACATCAAGGAGCGTTGGATCTGCGCCCTTGTCGAGCAACAGTTTTAACACATCATTTCGGCCAAACATAGCCGCAAACATCAGTGCTGTACCGCCGTTGCCATGTTGTAGGTTTAAGTTTGCACCATGTTGAATGAGAATCTCAGCGATATCCTTATAGCCTTTGAAGGCAACCCCCATCAATGCGGTATTGCCACCATTATCCTGTGCATCAACATCGGCACCAGATTCGAGCAATAGCTTAGCCGCGGCGAGCTGATTATTATAGCAGGCGATAATCAACGGCGTGTAGCCTTTGGTGTCACGGCTATTTAAATCTACCTGCTGTCGAATAAGTTCCTGTAATACTTCGACATTGCCTAGGCGGGCGGCATGTATAATTACTTCTGTCATCTGTGTCATATCGGAATTGTCCTTATTTATAACTAAAAATTACTTGTTTAAGTTATTACAGGAACAAAAGCTAAAGTACAAGGGTTTGGAAAATATTGATCTGCACCGTTTCCCAGCTATTCTTACCTGGTTGTTATAGTAAGGTAACATATACCCAAGGAGATATCAATTCACAATATCCAAACCATTTGCAGTTCTGTGTTGTCCTATCTGTAAACTTAAATCAACAACACATTGAACAGATTTGCCCGGATTGCTTTAAAAACAATATTGTGGATTATTGGAGGAATAATTACGCTTTTTATTCTTATCGTTTTCCTGCTTCGCCTACCTTCCATACAGAATTATATCGCTGGTAAAGTGACACATTATGTCGAAGGAAAGATCGGCACCCCTGTCAAAATTGGTTACATCAATATCGATTTTCCTAAAAAATTGGTTTTGGAAGATATCTATCTCGAAGATCAAAGTAAGGATACCTTAGTTGCTGGTAAAAGCATTGCGGTCGATATCAATATGCTGAAACTATTAAAGAATACTGTTGAAATCCAAAGCCTGGAAGCCGATGGTATTACCACCAAAATACGCCGTTCCTTGCCCGACAGCAGCTTTAACTTTGACTATATCGTCAAAGCCTTTGCCTCTGAAAAGGAAAGCGAACCAACCGCCGACACAGCTTCAGCCCTTCTTTTTAACCTCGATAAGGTCAAGTTTTCAAAAATACATGTTGTCTATGCTGATGCTGTGATCGGTACCAGTGCCGACGTCTATCTTGGTCGTTTAAATACTAACATAAAGAAATTTGACCTGACCAAAAACATGGCCTTTGAGCTGCCGAAAATCAATATCGACGGACTAAATGCCACGGTAAAACAGTGGAAGCCCGCCGTAGAAGGCGCAGGCCCATCGGTTGAAGATTTTGGCATCACCGATAAAACTGCACAGACCACATCCCTCCTTCCTGATGTAGGCATCCAGGTGGCCGAACTCAGTAATGTGCTGGTTCGTTATGAAGATGAATCGAGTGCACTTAAATCTCAATTTATCCTGAAAAACTTCTATGCCGCTATCAATAAGATTGATCTCAACAAAGAATTTGTCGACATCCAAAAGCTCGATCTCGACGGTTCGGATAATAATGTCCTGCTGGGAAAAATCCAAAAATCTTCGGTCTCAGCAGCAAAAACCAGCGAAGTTGAAGCCGACAGCAGCAGCGCCGCAAAGATGAACTGGGTAGTTTCCGCAAAAGACATCAACATCAATAATACCAGTATCCGTTTTAAGGATGACAACCAGCCCCGCATTAAAGGATTTGACTATTTTAACATCCATATGCCGGGATTCAAAACCCAGCTGACAGATTTATATTATAGCGCCGACTCTATCAGCGGATCACTGAAAGAGCTTGTTGCCGCTGACCACTCCGGATTTACGATCAAGCAACTGAAAGCCGATTTTAACTATACTAGTACCGGTGCCGAAATTAAAAATCTATATGCCGAAACTCCCCGTACCTTGATACGCGATTACGTTAAGCTAAGTTATCCTTCCTTGGATATCATTTCAAAAAAGCCGGAACTGATCCGGGTCAATGCCAGCCTCATCAAGAGTTATATTGATATGCGCGATATTCGCTTTTTTGCCCCTTTTCTGGACACTATGGAAGTGATGAAGCCCCTACTCGACAAGAAGTTTTATATTGATACCCGCGTAGCTGGCCGTGTAGATGACCTGAATATTCCGAATATCGATTTCCGCACACTTTCCAATACGCGGCTGATTGCCAGTTTACATTTAAAAGGATTACCCGATATGAATAAATTGTCGGTAGACCTCAACCTTAAAAAATTAACCACCGGCCGTTCGGATATCGAAAAGCTGGTTTCCAGGTCTATGCTGCCTCAAAATATTGAGCTGCCCAATGCCATCGGACTGAGCGGTACTTTTAAAGGTGGAATGGCATCTTTTAATACAAAACTGGCTTTGGTTACCGAAAAAGGGACCGCTAAATTAGATGGAAGGGTTGCTATGGCCAAGCGCGATACCAGCTATGAGGCATCGGTGAGTGTGCGTGACCTGGACATCGGCAAAATCATGAAGATGGACAGTACCTTGGGGGTTCTTTCTTTTGAAGGAAAAATAAAAGGTAAAGGCACAGATCCCAAAAAAATGATAGCCAGTTTTGATGGCAAAGTAAACCGCATGGACGCCATGGGCTACCGCTATCATGATATCGATATGGATCTCTCGGCAGACAAAGGCGCCATTAAAGCATCCGTCATCAGTCCCGACCCGAATATCAAGCTGAAATTGGATGCCACTGCGCAGATGGATGCGACCTATCCAAAAGTAGCCTTTGAAATGAACGTCGACAGCATCAACCTACAAAAGTTAAACCTGGTGAAAGATGCCATCAGCTACCGCGGTAAGCTCAGCGGTAAATTCAGCAATGCTGATCCAAACCTCCTCAACGGTGAAGCGCATATTACCAATTCATTGATCCGATATAACACTGATCGTTATGCACTGGATACTGTCTCCCTCTTGGCCAAGGCCGATACAAGCAGTAATCAGTTGGTATTGCGGTCCGATTTTTTAAATGCCCACTTGGTCGGCAAGTACAAAATGCTGGAACTGCAGAGTGCGGTCCAAGATCTCCTGCAAGTGTATTATAAACCCGAAAAGCCGGTTAAGATTTCGCCCTACTCGCCGCAGCTCATCGAATTTTCGGCACAGCTGACCCGAAATCGGCTTATTCAGGATTTTCTCCCAGAGCTGACAGAAATGAAAGCCATTACCCTGGATGGTCGCTTCAACAGTGCATCCAAGAATCTCTCAGCCAAACTAGATGCACCCCGTGTTGTATATGGCGGCACAGAAATCAATAATGTTACCCTGGACATCAACAGCCTGGATAGTTCCCTCTACTATTCGGCCTTGATCAATAAAGTCAAAGTCAGCAGCATTGAAGTCACCAACACCATTCTGAGCGGAAAGGTCGCACAAAACATCGTTAATCTAGGCCTATGGATCAAGGATAAACAAGATAAAGAACAATATCATCTGGGAGCCGATATGCAGGCCAAAGATGGTGTATTTGTATTCAGCTTACTACAGGACGGCTTAATGCTCAACTACGATAAGTGGGATGTGGCGCCCAACAACACCTTAAAATTTGGTAGCGCCGGCCTATTGGCTAATAATTTTGTCCTCAGCAACAAGGGACAGGAACTGCGCATCGCTTCTCAGGACAGCATCCTGAATTCACCAGTTGATGTGGCTTTTAAAAACTTCCGCATCGAGACCCTGAGCAAGATGGTTATGAGTGATAGTCTGGATCTGGGCGGCGGCATAAACGGACAAACGACGCTATCTAGACTGGAAAGCAGTCCGGTTTTTATTGCAGATCTGACCGTAGATAAGTTTTACTTCGGAAAAGATACCATAGGCAACGTCAATATCAAAGTCAATAATGAACGCGAAAACACCTATAATGCCCATGTGAGCATTACCGAAAATGGGAATAACCTCGTCCTGAGCGGTGATTTTATCAATCCGCCGCAAGGCGACGCAACGCTCGACTTCACATTGGATATCGCGCCGCTGACGATGAAGACCGTACAGGCATTCAGCATGGGAAATCTCAAAGATTCAAAGGGCAAACTCGAAGGGCAGTTAAAAATAGCAGGATCGCCTTCAAAACCACAGATTAGGGGTGACCTTAATTTCAGGGAAGCCGAGTTCAATGTGGCCATGCTCAATGCCCTATTCAAAGCAAAGGATGAACAGATCCGTTTTGATCAAAATGGAATATCGTTCCCCAAATTTGAACTCGAAGACAGCAAAGGCAATATGGCCCAGGTCAGCGGTTCTGTCAATACCCAGACCTATACCGATTTTGACTTTGACCTCAACATCGTCATGGACAATTTTGAAGTACTAAATTCCACGCAGGCAGACAATGATCTATTTTATGGAAAAATGTTTCTTGGCACCGATCTGCAGATCGGCGGAAACCTTAACAAACCGGTTGTAGACGGTACAATCAAGGTCCTAGACAGTACCGATTTCACGATGGTGATGCCAAACAATGATCCCGGTATGGCCGATCGGAAGGGCGTGGTCGAATTTGTGGATAAACGGGATACGGCTACCGCAAATGCGCTTGCCAGATTAGATTCTATGACTGTAACAAAGCTTACAGGAATAGACGTCGATCTGAACCTGCAGACTGATAAGGACGCCAAATTTAAGATTCTGCTCGACGCAGGATCACAAGATGCCCTAAACATTCAAGGCGAGGCTGAATTAAATGCAGGTGTAGATGCCAGTGGTAAAATAACCATGTCAGGAACTTTTACTGTGGAGCAAGGGAGCTATTCATTCAGTTTTGGACCTGTGAGCAGAGACTTCAAATTTCAGAAAGGGAGTACAATTACCTGGAATGGCGATCCATTGGACGCGCAGCTCAATATTACGGCAGTGTACACCTTGAAAGCACCAACCCTGGAACTGGTTGCGCCACAGCTTGGTACGCAGAACGCAAACTTGTATAAGCAAAAGATACCTTTCGACGTGCTGCTGAAAATCACAGACCAACTGTTTCAGCCACAGTTGAATTTTGATATCGACCTGAATGCCAATAATGCCATCGTATCACAGGACGTCATCAGTAAGGTAGACAATGCACTGACCACCTTACGTGATAATCCTTCCGACCTGAACAAACAAGTCTTTTCACTGATTGTGTTGGGGCGCTTTATGTCGGCCAATCCATTTGAAAGCCTTTCCGGTGGCGGAGGTACAGAGGCACTGGTACGAAATAGTGTCAGTTCGTTTTTGAGTTCGCAGCTCAATCGCCTTGCCTCCGATTTAATTACGGGCGTTGAACTTGATTTCAACCTGACATCAGAAGACGATTACAGCACTGGAACGGCCCAGACGCGCACCGACCTAAATATCGGCGTCTCCAAAATGCTGCTCAACGACCGGCTGAAAGTCAATATCGGATCTAACTTTGAAGTAGAAGGAAATTCACGACCAGGAGAAACTGCCAATAATATTGCCGGCGATATACAACTGGATTATCAGCTTTCACAAGACGGACGGTACTTTGCCCGCTTCTACCGCAAAAACCAATATCAGGTCACTTTACAGGGGCAATTTGTTGAAACCGGAATCGGCTTTATCATCACGATGGACTACAACCGATTTAAGGAAATCTTTATGCGTTCCAAAAAGCTCAAGGAATATTATAATACCGGCAGCAAGAAGTTTAGAAAACGTTTTGATGTCGATCGTATGGAGCAGGATTCGGCTTATCGAGACAGTGTACGCACAGTGATCCGTGATAGCCTGATGCTCCATAGTCCCGAATACCGTAAACGGATAGAGGATCAGGAAAAAGAGCAGCAGCACCGCCAGCAGGTGGACAGCACAGCAAACAGCGCACGGAAAAATAGTGCGCCGAAGCACTTAGACACGATCAAAACCACAGCAATTAAAAATGAAGACGAGGAAAGGGCTTACCATGCAAATTAAACTACACTGGCTGATTGGCCTATTTACGATAAGCAGCATCATTGCTGCCTGTTCGTCGACCAAAAACCTGCCCGAAGGTGAGAGCCTGTACGTGAAGGGAAATGTCAACATCGCATCCGATACCATTTCAAAGAAAAACAAAGAAAAGCTGGCGGCCTACCTGGCCGAATCGCTACGCCCAAAGCCCAACAAGCGCGTTTTGGGGATGCCCTACAAGCTGTATTTTAACAATATGGCCGGCGACACCGCCAATAGCAATTTTCTGAAACGTTTTCTTAAAAAAATAGGTGAAGAACCCGTACTGCTGAGTGAGGTGAACAGGGAGTACAATGAGAATCTACTGCGCAACCGGCTTGAGAATATCGGTTTTTTCAATGCGGAAGTTACTTCGGATACAATCGTTGAAAATAAAAAAGCTACGGTAGACTATACCGCCAAGCCCAATCTGATCTACCGGATCAGATCCGTCACTTTTGATGTCGACAGCAGCACGCAGCTGGGACGCGATATCCGCGCAACTTCTGACCGCAGCCTATTGCAGGTGGGCAAAAACTATAGTCTTGATGTCGTGCTCAATGAACGCGACCGCATCGACAACATCCTTAAAAATAAGGGTTATTATTATTTCAGTCCAGACTATATTCTGGTACAGGTAGACAGCACCATCGGGGATCATAAAGTCAACCTCTATGTGACCGTAAAAAAGGAAACGCCCGAACAGGCAAGAACTGCGTCCAAAATCAACAAGATCTATATTTTCCCAAACTATACCGAAACCGGAGCTGGCTACCAGCAGTCACCGCGGCATGCCGAACTATTTGACAGCAGTTATTATTTTATTGACCCAAATCATACCTTCCGCAAACCAGTAATTGCCAATCATATCTTTTTCAAGGAGGGCGATCTGTATAACCGCGACGCCCACAACAGGACCATCAGCCACTTGGTGAATCTCAACAGCTGGAAATTTGTCAAAAATAACTTTGTGGACAGCAAGGAGGTACCCAATGCGCTGGATGTATACTATTACCTCACTCCCCTGCCGAAGAAATCCATCCGTGTAGAACTGCTGGGAAAAATGGCTTCCGTCTACAACGGTACGGAAGTGAATGTTAACTGGACCTTACGTAACGCTTTTAAAGGAGCCGAGAAGCTCAATATCAACGTATTTGGGGGTTACGAATTGCAGACGGGTGGCAATGCCGATCTGAACTCCAGCTATTTCCGCTACGGTACCGAGGCAACCTTGACCTTCCCGAGGATACTGACACCATTTGGCACCATCAATCCTTCCCGTCAATATATTCCGAATACGTATATCAAGGCAAGGTACGAATTTCTGAACCGGCGCAAAGCCTATACGCTCAATTCGATGGCACTGAGCTACGGTTATACCTGGCAAGAGAACGAAGAGAAACAGCATGATCTGGCGCTGATGGAAATCACCTATGTACAGCCGAGAGGTATTTCGGAAAGCTACAAGATGCAGATGGATACCATTCCGGCGCTGCGGCATGTAATTGATCCCCAATTCACAATTGGGCCCAATTATAATTTCACCTTTCAGAACACCATGAAGAGGCACCTGCAGAATACCTTTTATTTTAAGGGCAATCTGGACCTGTCGGGCAATATTCTGGGATTGATCAAAGGGGCGGATTTTAACAAGGGGAAAACGTTTAAACTCTTTGACGCCTACTTCTCGCAGTATATCAAAGCCAGTGTGGATGGCAGGCATTATTTCAAGCTCAGCGAAAATTCACAGATCGCATCACGGGTGAGTATAGGGATGAGCTACTCCTATGGCAATTCGCGTTCCCTGCCCTATCTTAAGCAATATTATGTGGGCGGACCAAATAGTATCCGTGCCTTTGGCGCACGTGCGATCGGACCCGGCACAGTAGCTCCGGAAAGGTTGGGCAATGGACTTTTCTATGCCGATCAGACAGGCGACATCAAGCTAGAGCTGAATACCGAATACCGGGCAAAAATTGCTGGACCTGTCCATTGGGCGGCCTTTATCGATGCTGGAAATGTATGGCTGCAGCGGGATGATGCGACCAAGCCAGGCGGAAAATTCAGCAAGGATTTCCTACAGGAACTAGCCGTCGGCGGCGGCTTGGGATTACGGTTTGATTTTACCTTTCTGATCCTGCGTACCGACTTTTCCATCCCGTTCCGTATCCCCTATTTACCGAAGGGCGAGCGTTGGGTATTTAAGGATATCGACTTTGGAAGTTCAAGATGGCGAAAAGATAATCTGATGTTTAATCTTGCGATCGGTTATCCATTTTGATCTAGTCATGTCAACGTAATGATCACATAAAACCGAAGTCCTTATGATCAATGAAAACTTTCTGGGTATTATTGCGGGTATCCTCACATCTATTTCTATGCTGCCGCAGCTCATCAAAGTGCTAAAGGAAAAGAATGTGGATGACCTTTCTCCGGTTATGCTAATAACATTAATCATAGGACTTTCCCTATGGGTATGGTACGGCATAATGAAAAGCGAATTACCGATTATCTATTCAAATAGCTTTGCTGTTCTCGTGAACCTTTGCCTGCTGATCAGTTATCTGATTTATAGAAAAAAGACCTAAAAAAAAGGCGGATAACATTGCTGTTATCCGCCTTTAACATGAAAACACTATTCTACAAACCGTTCAACCAACTATTCACCTCATCTTGTGTTTTACCTGTTTTCTTTTGAAGTTTACCTACCAACTCATCTTCCTTGCCTTCTGCATATAGTAAATCATCATCTGTAAGATCCGCATATTGCTGTTTTACCTTACCTTTAATTTCGTTCCAACGACCTTTCCATGTTAATTCGCTCATAATAATTTTCCTTTCGTTTTTTATTAATAGAACAGCCTGCAGCTGGAATCGTTTAAAAAAAAATGTTATCAAATGTTAAAAAAATATTCACGGTGATTTTACTCCGTTTTATCAATGGTCGTTTCCTCTGGATCGAGTGGTGCCGGTGGAATTTCATCCACATTCCGCTCTATTTCCTGCGTTTCCACATGTACCGCAAACTCAGAAGGTTCGATCGGAATAGCCATTTCCGCTGCGTACTCCCGAGTAAAAATAGCACCAAAATAAAGAATTGCCGCGGTATAATACACCCAGAGCAAAATAAGGACAAATGAGCCTGCCGCACCGTAGGTATCCTGCGTTGCCGAACGTTCTAAATAGATTCCGATCAGGTAACGGCCAATCACAAAAAGAATGGCTGTAAATAGAGCTCCGGCGCGAACAGTCTTCCATTGAATGTTGACATCGGGTAAAGTCTTAAAGATCACGCTAAAGAGGATCACAATGACCACAAAGGAACTGACAAAATTGATGAGATTCATGAGCACCACAGTAATATCGGGAAAGTAGCGCTGCAGCTGACCTGTCAAGGCCAGGATCACACCATTTATAATTAACGTAACCACCAATAAAAAACCCAGACCAATAACGAGCGACGACGACAGCAACCGGTCCTGGATTAACTTCAGCCAGCCCTTTTTTGGTTTTGGGCGCACATGCCAGATCTTGTTGATGGAGTTTTGCATATCGCCAAAAACCGTGGTTGCCCCAAGAATCAAGGTCACCAAACTGATCACCAATGCCATATTGGATTTGCCGGATAACTGGAGGTTTTGAATGACCTCTTCAATCTGTTTGGCGGCACTATTGCCTACCAAGCCGTTAAGCTCGGCAAAAACCTTTCCCTGAATAGCATCGGCACCATAAAATATGCCGGCCAGTGCGATCATTAAAACTAGGATGGGGCCGATCGAAAAAACGGTATAATACGATAATGAAGCACTATATTTCATGGAGTCTTCATTTATAAAACCTGATACGGTATTTTTAAGTATCGTCCAATACGTTTGCAGCTTGTTTGTATTTTTCTTTTTTACATCCATTTCGTTCTTGTTTTTTAAGGAATTATTTTTTTAAAAGTTGTTATCGTTTTAAAAAAAGAAACTCCTTAAAGAGCCATAAGGTTTGTTTTTAAAAAAATTAGGCTTTTACGATGCGCTATAACCATAGGCTCCAAATGCGTCTTTAGCCCAATTAATCAAATCTAAATATCCTAGAAATCAAGCTGTAAGACAAAGATTATTATCATAAAAGAAATAAAGCTAAACTATTGATTAATCTAAGTTGTTCCTCCTAAAAACAACTATTTAGAGCATATGAAAAGTAATCAGAATGACCCCAATATTTTAAATGACCTTATTAAAATCAATAATGACCGCATCGAAGGATACGAGCTGGCTATTGATCTGGCCAACGAGCAGGGCGAAGGTGCCCGGGAAGCTGTGTTCAGAAAGATGATCGGGCAGTCTGAAAAGTTTATTGCCGAACTCAGTCCACTGGTTGAGCTTGCTGGCCAATACGCGACTGACCGGACCAAATTAAGCGGTGAGCTTTTTCGGCTGTGGATGGTGATCAAATCAAAATTATCGGGCGGTAATATGCAAGATTTACTGGAGCATTGTGAACGGGGCGAGACGGCTTTCCGTGAGGTTTACAACAAGGCGCTGGCAGAGGAAAATAAGCTCTCCATAGGAGCCAAAAACCTGATCCAGATTCAGCTGAGCCAGCAGCGGGAAGCCCACGAAAATATTAAAATCCTGCGCGACATCTAATCGATATCCGTTATAACTTAACGTTAGGTACAACGTTAAATAGGTCTCTGACTTACATGCAGAGACCTATACTGAAGTTCCTTGGGAATAAGACCGGTGACAAAATCCATATTGCAAATAATCAAAAATTTATCTAAGTTTGTCGGCACCTACTACAAATGCCGTGAATCTTAAAAATGAGATCGAATCTAAATACATCCTTCAGCGCCTAGAGCAGGGTGACAGGCAGGTGTTCGACCTTGTTTTTAAATCCTATTGGGATCCCCTACTCATCTACCTGTCCAAACTGGTGAAAGACCAGACCGATGCAGAAGATCTCTTGCAGAATATTTTCGTCAATCTCTGGAACAAAACTCAATCGTCCGAAATACAGGATATCCACGGCTGGTTATATGGGGCTGCCCGCAAGAGCGCTCTTTTCTATCACCGGACACAAGGCAACCAAAAAAAGCTGATTGCGTCTATTTTGGAATATATCGACGTAACCGGATTTTCTTTGAGCGACCAGCAGCAAGGTAAAGAGCTCCAGCAGATTATTGATCGTGAAATTGAACGGCTCCCAGCAAAAATGAAAGAGGTATTTCTATTGAGCCGACAGGAACAACTTAGTTATAAGGAAATTGCAGAACGTCTGGACATCTCTGACCAAACGGTCAAAAAACAGATCAGCAACGCACTGAACATTCTGAGAAATAACCTCAAGAAACAGGGGCTCTATTCGCTACTGCTCCTCCTTCTCATCGACTTAAAATAAATTTCATTATTTTTTAATGTTTATCTACCACCAAATACGTTTTGGTGCAACTATACTATAAACAATGGCGCCCATGGAACCGAACAACATTGCAGAAATCTTATTGAAGTACGAACTCGGTATCAGTTCAGCGGAAGAAAACCAGCTGATAGAATCGTGGTACGAAGCGCAGCAAGCTGTGGAATGGGAACTGGATAGCGCCACAAAGGAAGATCGTAAAAATGCCATACTCCTTCAAATCCAACAGCAGCTTGATGCAAAGCCAGCCTCGCGCAGGCCATTGTACCAAAGGGCCGCTTGGATCAGCGCTGCAGCTGCCGTCCTGCTGATTGCTTTTGCTTTACTTTTTATCCCGCGTGGACAATCGCATCACGATACCCTAGCCGCGATAGATCAATTCAAACCCGGACAAGAAAAGGCCATCCTGAAATTGGAAGACGGGTCAAGCATCGCACTCAAGGGAGGCAAATCGGGTGTTAAAATCGTCAACGGAACAGCCGTCTATTTAGATGGATCCCCTATCAGCGCTATGGAATTGCAATCGCGCAAATTAACCGTTGAAGTTCCCAAAGGGGGGCAATATCACGTCAACCTGCCCGATGGCAGTAAAGTATGGCTGAATGCTGCTTCGACAATCAGCTATCCAATGCAATTTGCTGACGACAAACGGGAAGTCTTGTTAACAGGAGAAGCTTATTTTGAAGTAAGCAAAAACCCACATAAACCCTTTATCGTGAAATCCAGAAACCAGGAAGTGAAGGTATTGGGCACCATATTCAACATCAACAGTTATGACAACCGCGAGTTTGTGGAAACTACGCTGCTTGAAGGTTCGGTCGATGTAAATCAACGCCTGCTTGTACCTGGACAGCGATCGCTCATCTCCAAGACATCGATCCAGATTCTACCGGCCAATATCGAAGCAGCGACGGCCTGGAAGAAAGGATATTTCCTATTTGACAACGAACGGCTCGATGCGATTTTGGCTACACTTTCAAGATGGTACAATGTAGACTTTGAATACGAAGACTCAGCTACCAAACAGCTTGTCTTTTGGGGATCTATCGACAAAAATCAATCATTGACCAAAACGCTTACCTTTTTGGAAAGCACCGGTCAATTAAACTTTAACTATCGTGACGGCAAAATAGTTGTCCAAAAAAATAAATAACGAAGCCTTTTTAATACAGAAATCTAAACATATTAACCTAAATCACAGACCCGATGAATCGTCTAAAAAACTTGCTCTTGGTCACGTCGCTTCTTGCTGGTAGCACAGTCGTTGGTCAACAGCTCAATTATCAGGGCAAACCAACACTCAAAGAACTTTTTTCAACCATCCGACAACAGACAGGCTATAACATCATTGCCTCTGGCAATCAGATAAACCTTAATACCGTCGTTAAAGTTCAGGCAAAGGATAAGGCTTTGCGTGATGTTCTTGAAGAAGCCTTTAAGGATTTACCGTTCACTTTTAAAATCGTTGGAAAAGAGATCACCATTCTTCCACGGGAGAAAAGCGGCCAACAGCATCAAAAACAACAGCAACCTGCCAAACAGCTTTTTGTGGACGGCACCGTAAGGGACAAATCCGGCCCCGTAGAATTGGTAACCGTTTACAACAAAAGCAACGACAAAGTCACTTTCACCAATGATAAAGGCGCTTTTAAAATCGAGCGGACCAGCCATACGGATACCTTAGTATTCAGTTCCGTTGGTTACGAAGAAAGGCAGCTTGCTGTGTCAACTAGCCAAAACACCGTTGCCATGCAACTGTTGCAGACGCAGAACCTGCTTGATGAAGTCAGCGTACTGTCGTATGGGCAAGAGGTATCCAAACGGCTCAATACAGGCTCTACTTCTAGCGTCACTGCAGCCACCATTGAGAAAACACCAACAGCAGACCCGCTCATTGCACTCCAAAACCGGGTTCCCGGTATGATGATCAATACCTTAAACGGCCTTCCCGGCATACAGACTCAGGTGCAAATACGGGGTATTAATACCGTCAACCAGGATGGTGAAGCGCGACAACCCTTGTACATTGTTGATGGTATTCCTTTTAATAGCAGTTCACTCGCCTATATCGGTGCGAATGGCCTCACCTCCTCCTATTTAGGTGAAAGCCCTTTTAAAAGTATCGACCCCAGCACGATTGCCAGCATTGAAGTACTTAAAGATGCTGATGCTACTGCGATCTATGGTGCCCGGGGTGCCAATGGTGTGATCCTGATCACCACCAAACGCGGTAAGGCAGGTCGTCCCACCATTAATGCTGATTATTACCATAGTTTTGGTTCTATCGCTAACTATGTAAAAATGCTCAATACCGCCCAATATCTGGAGATGCGTCGTGAAGCTGCAAATAACGATGGTATTGAGCTTACGCCCAATGATTACCCTGACCTGCTGAAATGGAGCCAAACGGAAGATCACGACTGGCAAAAAGAATATTTTGGCAATGTCGCCCATACGTCCAATGCTGAATTATCCTTATCGGGTGGATCATCGGGATTCAACTACCTCCTTGGCGGTGGCTTTAGGCGTGAAAACACTGTATATCAAAAGAAAAACGGTCTTACCGTCGGCAACTTCCGAAGCAACCTCGACTACCACAGTAAAGACGGCAAATTTAAAGCTTCCCTTTCGGCGAGCTATGCAACGGATAAAAACGAAGTCATCCCACTATCGTTTACCAACTTTCAGACCCTGCCTCCAAATTTCTCCCTTTACGATGCTGATGGAGATTTAAATTGGACGATAGATAACCCTATTGCTGCGCTGGAGCGTACAGTTGAAAATAGAACTAAAAATTTAATCAGCAATATCGCGCTGAGCTATGAGTTGTTACCTAATCTTGTGGCCAAAATCAATACCGGTTATACGCGCATGAAAATGGACCAGCTCGCCATCAATCCACGGAGATCATTCAGGCCGTCCGAAAACATCTTAGGCAACAACACTTTTACCAAGGCCAGCGCAGCTACCTTTAATTTTGAGCCTCAGCTGAATTATGATCTGATCGTGGGGCGCAGTTCATTTCGTGCCCTTCTCGGGGGTACTTATATCCATCGCGGTAACTCAGCAATTACCACAAGTGGAAACGGCTATACAGACGATAGTCAGATTAGAGACATCCATGCCGCACCAATCATCAATATTGAACCCAAGGACACTCAGTACCGTTTCCTTTCGGGATTTGCCCGCGTGGGATGGACGTTTGACCAAAAATATGTCATCAATGCAACTGTCAGACGTGACGGCTCTTCCCGTTTTGGTCCAGGGAAAAAATATGGTAACTTTTGGTCTGTCGGTACAGCGTGGATCCTCAGCGAAGAGAACTGGTTAAAGGATAATCAGTTTGGCTTGAGTTTTGCCAAATTGCGCGGCAGCTACGGTCTGACGGGTAATGATAATATTGGCGACTACTCCTATTTCGTGAATTACGAACGTATATTCGACAATTACCAAGGGCAGGGCTATCTTCCCAAGAACCCATTCAATGCAAATTATCAGTGGGAAGTCAACAAAAAGCTTGACCTTGCTGCTGAAATGGGCTTCTTGAAAGACCGCATCATCTTTGAAGCAAACTATTACCGCAATCGGTCGGGCAATCAATTAGTTGGCTACGGATTACCTACACAGGTGGGTTTTAGTTCGGTCAACCAAAACCTGGATGCCAATGTACAGAATAGCGGCTGGGAATTTAGCCTGCAGACCACACCGATCAACACCTTGGCCTTCACCTGGAAGACCAACTTTACCATGAGCATCAACCGCAACAAACTCCTGTCTTATCCCAATCTTGCAAGCTCCTCCAACAGCCTCACCTATCAGATCGGTAAACCATTAAATCTGATCTGGGGGTATGAATATCTAGGAATCAACGCTGCAGATGGGCAACCGCAATTCCGCGATGTGAATGGCGACGGTTTTATCAGTTTTCCAGATGACTATGTCCCCTTGGCAAACAATATTCCGACCTTCTTTGGTGGTCTCGGCAACTCGTTCAATTATAAAAACTTTGATCTCGACGTATTTTTTAGTTTCAAAAAGAACAAGCATATCTACAATTATCCATTTACGAGTGCCGGAAGTGTCATCAATGCCCCCGCAATTGTCTTGGACAGATGGCAACATCCGGGTGCGGAAGCTAAATTTCCGGCCTACACCACCAATTCTAGTACCATGTCGGACTACAATTCATCGAGTGCCAATTTTGTGGACGGGTCGTACATCCGCTTAAGCAATATTACCCTAAGCTACTCGGTACCGGGTAAAATGCTTGAGAAGCTAAAACTTAAAAACCTACGCGCCTATGCCACTGGAGCCAATCTACTGACCATCACCAGTTATAAGGGTACCGATCCAGAGACCGGCGTGGATATGCCCATGCTTAGGACATTTACACTGGGGATACGGACTTCATTTTAAACCATTTAGACTACGGACATGAAAACCAACTATATCAAATTATTGAGCTTCCTTTTACCTGTTGCCTTAGGTATGAGCAGTTGCAACAAACTGCTGGAGGTGACGCCAAAATATATCTACACAACGGATCAAATTTATGCGAATGACACCATGGCCGACAGTGTGGTGGTCGGGATGTATGGCCGATTTGCTGCTTATCAAAATGATCTTTCACTGAACACGGGATTATCTTCCGACGAGCTGATACCCGGTATCAATAGCTTTAACCCCGGGTATAGCTTTATGTACAGCTACAACCTCAATCCCTTTTCGGCGCAGACGAATGACTTTTGGGGAAATCTATATTCCATCATTGGGGTTAGCAATGCAATCATTGAAGGCGTTGGG
Source organism: Sphingobacterium sp. (assembly GCA_022712315.1). GTDB lineage: Bacteria > Bacteroidota > Bacteroidia > Sphingobacteriales > Sphingobacteriaceae > Sphingobacterium. Next base: position 45,297 of record JALAGS010000047.1, read on the forward strand.
CAATCCAAGGGCATGACGCAAGCTGGCAAGGATGAAGCCATCGGCCAAGCTAAATTTATGCGGGCCCTCAATTACTATTTTTTGGTCAATCTCTATGGCGATGTTCCTTTGGTGCTGACGACTAATTATCCGGAAGAACGGCTCAAACCGCGCGCAGCGGTAGCGGCAGTGTATACGCAGATCATTCAGGATCTGGAAGATGCCAGCCAGCTTTTAGGCTCGGATTATCCGGGCGAGCGCGTGAAGGCCAATAAGTGGGCTGCATTGGCCCTGTTGTCGCGCGTATACCTATTTACCAAAGACTGGACAAAAGCTGAGCAGGCCGCCAGTCAGGTGATCGCACAGTCGCAGTTGTTCCAACTGGGCCATTTTGATCGTGCAGACGGGGGCGAGCCAATGGATATCTTTACCAAAAACAATCCCGAGCAGATATTGCAGCTATGGAACAGTGTGGGCGCCTCCATTGGTATCGGCATAAAAGGAGAGTTTGCCAGCTTTGGCGTAACTGAAGATGCAACGGGTCTATTGCCAGCATTTGAGGAGAACGATAAACGAAAAGAAAACTTCGTCCGTTTTGAAGAAACAGTAAACGGCTATCAGATCAACAAATACCGTTCGGACGGCGAAGCCGGATCTGCAAACAATGAGTATACCTCGGTGTTGCGCCTGGGCGAACAATACCTCAACCGTGCCGAGGCACGCCTGGAACTTGGTCTCTCAACGGCTGTTGATGATATCAATATCCTACGCAGGCGTGCGGGACTTACGGATTTATCCAGTGGATTATCTAAATCACAGGCGAGAGCAGCCATCGTGCAGGAGCGTCGCGTTGAACTCTGTTTCGAATGGGGCGACCGTTGGTTTACTCTCAAACGCTTGGGGCTAGCCGATAACGTGATGAAAAAAGCAAAACCGACCACCTGGAAGACGTTTGCCCAACTCTACCCTTTACCGACCGTTGAGCTTCAAAATAACAGAGAATTAACGCAAAATCCGGGATATAACAACTAAACACGATATACAATGAGAATTACGCTATTAGCTTTTGCCTTTCTTTATTCCCTATGCTTCGTCAAGGCGCAGGAAAAAGCAACCTACCAGCTTCAGGGAACGCTTGCGGGCGCACCAAAAAATCACCAGGGAAAACTATTTCTGCAACGCTTTGGCTCCGATCTCCCGCTTGATTCTGCCCGGCTGGAACAAGGCCATTTTCGCTTTAAAGGTACTTCCGAAGGACCTGAAATCGCGAATCTATTTTACATGGATGCTACGGGGGAACGATCGGAAACACTCGATTTCTATTTGCACCCTGGCAAGATAACGATTCGGGCCAAATTCGGTCAACTTAATCAAGCGGAGATAGCGGGCTCAACATTGAATACTGAAGCTAGAAGCTTTGACAAAACGCATCAGACGATATTGGACAGCATCAGTACACTAATGGCTGCCTATTTCGAGGCAGAGAATGCTTTTTCCCAAGATAGTTTTCGCATGGATTCGCCGGCACGGGCTACCATCAACACGATTGACGCGAACCTCAACGAATGGTCTGCGGCACTACAGACAGCACAGGTGAACTATGTGGAGCAGCATACGGATCATGTACTCAGCCTTTTTAAATTACAGGCACTACTGAAAGATTCCAGCAATCAGCAACTGGTATCGGAGCTGTTTGACAAACTTACACCATCCCTTCAAGATTCGCCTTTGGGCCAGGAGGTCCGAGAGCAGCTTGCCAATCTTAAAAATCTAAAGATCGGTGATATCGCACCAGAATTTTTATTGGCGGATACTACCGGACGTCAGGTGAAGCTGACCGACTTTCGGGGCAAATATGTACTCGTTGATTTCTGGGCCAGTTGGTGTGTACCCTGCCGCGTGGAAAACGAGCATGTGCAGAAAGCCTATAATGCTTTTAAGGCAAATGGATTTGAAGTATTGGGTGTATCCACAGATTTCGCGCTCAGCAGCTGGAAAAAAGCCGTGTCGGACGATGGTATGACCTGGACCAATGTGGTTGATCCGGATGGTCAGGTGAGCGCAGCATATCATATCAAGAGTATTCCCTCCAATTACCTCTTGGATCCCACAGGGAAAATCATCGGCATCAACCTACGCGGCGACGCCCTTTATGAAACACTAAAAAACATATTCTAATTCGCAATTTTATCACAATTATATGCATTTAAAAAAACTGCTCTACCTTTCGTTGTTAGGGTTTAGTCCGGTGCTTGCCCATAGCAGTAGCACCCCCGGGGCGACGGAAATCGTATGGGCAAAACACGAAGCCGATACCACCGCTTTACCTTTTGACAAAAGCGTCCGTTATGGTAAACTGCCCAATGGACTCACCTATTATATCCGAAAGAATACCGAACCTCAAGAACGTGTTTATATGTATCTGGTCAACAAGGTCGGATCTATCCTGGAGAACGAAAAGCAGCGTGGGCTAGCGCATTTTCTAGAGCATATGGCCTTCAATGGCACGACGCACTATCCCGACAACAGCCTGGTTGACTACCTGCAAAAAAATGGGATCAGCTTTGGAGCCGATATCAACGCGTATACCAGCTTCAATGAAACTGTTTACCAACTGCAGCTACCATCCAATGATGGCAAACTCGTCAGCAATGGATTTCAGATCCTTCAAGATTGGGCCCAGGGTATCAGTCTGACCCATCGTGAAATCGACAAAGAGCGTGGCGTGATATTGGAAGAAAAACGTGCCGGCAAGAGCCTGGGTGAGCGCATCCAGGACAAGACTTTACCTGTTGCGCTCAATCATTCCCTGTACGCACAGCGCATTCCAATTGGTACCGAAGAAGTCATTCAACATTTCCCTTATGAGGAAATTGAGCATTTTTATAAAAGCTGGTACCGCCCCAACCTCCAAGCCGTTATTGTCGTCGGTGATATCGATGTCGACCAGACCGAGCGAACGCTGAAAAAACAGTTTTCGTTGCTCAAAAATCCTTTGCAGCCAACAGCGCGAAAAATATACCACATTCCACTGCAGGGCAAAAATCAATTTATGGTGGTGACGGATCCTGAAATTACCGCAACATCCATCAATATCAGCATCAAACACCCTGAACGTAAATTACAGAACCTCGCCGACTATAAGCACAACCTGATCAAGACCTTGTTTAATACCATGATGGCAGGGCGATATAGTCCATTATTTCGCATAGCGAATCCGCCCTTTTTGAGCGGTGGCGCATCATTGGGTGGCTTTATGGGTGGACTAGATGTATTTCAGATCGAACTCACGGCCAAACCGGGTCGTCTGAAAGAAGGTTTTGACGCTGTATGGCGTGAACTTTTGCGGGCGAAACAGTATGGCTTTACGGCCACAGAACTGCAACGCGCCAAGGATACCTATATGAACCAAATGGAAAATATGCTCGAAGAAAAGGACAAGATTGCCTCCGAACAATATGTACAGGAATATATTCAGCATTTTCTGAACGGGGTAGCCTCTCCGGGTATCGATCATGAGATGAAACTGACGCGCGAAATGCTTCCGGCGGTCAGCCTTTCGGACATCCAGCAGCTCTTGCAACAGTATCTAACCGATAGCAACCGCGATATTATTGTGACTGCACCTGAATCGGATAAAGCAAATCTGCCGAAAGAGGCGGATATCAACAGTTGGATCGCTACCTTGTCCAAAGAGAAACAGACGGCCTTCACCGAAGAAACAAGCGATTTGCCACTGCTCAAACGGGAAGCTCAATCTGGTACAATTGTTAAAGAAGAAAAAGACAGCAGGTTAGGAACCACGACCTTGACGTTGAGCAACGACGTCCGGGTACTCTTAAAACCGACCAACTACCAAAACAATCAGATCACCTTTCAAGGATATTCCTATGGCGGAACATCACTTTACGATGACCGAGATTTTCAGAGCGCGACCAATGCCGTTGGCCTCATTGCTGCCAGCGGGCTGGGCAACTATACAGCCGAACAATTTGAAAAATCATTAGCCGGACGAACGGCCTCGGCATCACCCTTTATCAGTGAGACTGCCCAGGGCGTAAGCGGCTACGCCAACAACAAAGACCTTGAACTTGCCCTGCAGATGATGTATGGTTACTTTACAGAGCCCCGTCTGGACACTGCTATCGTTGCCGGCATTTTGGCGAATGCCAAAGACGGGCTTAAAGACCGCGACAAGAATGGCGATGCTGTATTCCAAGACTCGGTGATGGCGATACTATCGGACAATAACATTCGACGAACAGGGATAACGCTGGAGAAGATCAATCAAATAGATCCTCAGCGTGCCTTGGAGATCTACAAAGAACGTTTTGCCGATGCTTCGGGCTACAATTTTGCTTTTGTGGGCAGCTTTGACATTGAAAAAATAAAACCATTGCTTGCCAAGTATATTGGCGGATTACCCAGCATCTCGTCGAAGGCACCTGCTTACCGTGATTTAAACATTCATATTCCTGCCGGGAAGATCGAGAAAAAGCTGGCGCTAAGCAAAGAAGATAAAGCGATGGTCTATCTTGTTCTTTCGGGCCCATATGACTATAGTGAAGCAAATAACATAGCTTTGCAGGCCTTTCGGGAAGTATTGGACATCCGCCTATTGGAAAGATTGCGTGAGGAAGAGGGCGGCGTCTATTCGCCATCGATCCAAATGGACTATAGCAAGCTGCCTGATGCCCGTTATACCCTTACGGTAGCTTTTAGCTGTTCGGTGGCCAATGCGGACAAACTGGCGAAGTATTCGCTTGAGGAAATTGAGAAATTAAAGACTGCAGGACCTTCTGTTGCCAATCTCGACAAATTCAAAGCGAATGACAAGCTAAACTACGAATCCGCACTAAAAACAAATGATTTCTGGTCGAACTACCTGTACAGCAACCTGTATAATGGCGATGATATGCACCGTATTTTTGAACGTGCATCGTTACGCGATCAGCTGACCCCAGCGCTAGTTAAAGCTGTTGCCAAACGCTATATCAGTGACCAGAACGTCATCAAGATCGTTCAGCTTCCGGAAGTAAAAAAATAAATGAACACCGGCTATTGATATCCGCCTGTTGTCAAAAGCCTTAAATAGGAGAAAGCCGTAGAGAATTACATTCTTTGCGGCTTTCTTGTTTACTGACCAAACCTCCTGATTGACCGAAAAAGGAAATTGTCTATCATTGGAATTTATGTTTGCCCATCTATGATTGCGAGCGACATCATGTTCTAAAAAAAACTTCGAAACTTCCAAGCCAGTACAAATGCCACTAACAGCAATCCGATGAGCCAAAGATCAAGGACTCGCCATGCGCTCCTTTTCTCCGTGTTAAGCTTATGCTGCGTCTGCAGGAAGCTATCGCTGCTATTTGTGGAAAGCTTATTCTTGGTGCTTGTATTTACCTTTGATTCCATCATCGCCAGTTGACCGCTATGTCCAATCAAACCACTATCCGGATGAAAGCGGAAATTGCTGTCTGTCAAAAAAAGCCAATACCGCGATTGACTGGCCTTCAGCCTACTATGCAGGAAATCCGCTTGCTGATTATAATTTGACCGAATTCGTTCTTTGCGATGATCTTCCTTCTTCCCGCTTTGATAAAGTTTACAGGAAGAGAAGAACAAGAAGACTATAAAAAAAAGTGACCTTTTGTAAATATACTTTTCCATATCCCCTCCCCTCAGTCCAGCCAATTTGAAAACGCATAAATGGTAGCCAAGGGGCGCCGCTTGCACAACACACGATTATCCACATTACCTTCCACAGTCACGATCCAATTACCCTCCTTTTTGCGCACAATCCCCACATGATTGATACGCTGGAGACTAGGGCTATAAATGGCGAAGAGATCTGCCTGCCGCACAGTCCCCTGCTCGATCTGCCGTGCCGTATAACGCCGAGTCATTGGAAAAAGTGCCGGGCTCCAGGCATTGCGCGGAGCTCCAAGGCCAGCTTTGCCATAACACCAAGAGACAAAAGCCGCACACCAGGCATTTCCTTTCCCAAGCCCAACATAGCGCAGATAGGTTTCTACCCGCGTACCATCGTTTTTTCCTGTCGCCTCCCGCACGCCGATTTCCTGTACGGCGAGAGCTACAATCCGTTCGCGCGTACGCGGTAGGGTATTGCAATGCGCTGAGGGGAGATTCTGATTCACTGATTCTACATGGATATTTACAGATCCAGCGTAGTTGCCAGATAGATTCGAATACGCTACAGCAGCATTGCGAGCACGGCCAAGAAAGAGAACAGCGATAGAAAGAATACCGAAAAATAGATAATGCATTGTTGCCATGAGGTCAATTGATTAAAGTGAAGACTAAATTCCTGCCGGAAAAACTTAAAAGGCTGCCAAAGCATTTCCTGAAGCCAAAAGCAGCAATAAATAGCCGCTAGACCAGCAAGTATACCAAAGAGCAGCAAGGAGAGGATACCAAGATCCAATACCCCAGCTGTCGGATCGATTGCTTGTAGCAAGAATCCCGATAAAATAAAAAATAAAAGAAGACAGGCCAGTACGATGCCAAGCAGCTGCCTTCCCGTTAAAGGCCAATAGATATCCTCGATATCGGAGACCATTTGTTTTTGTACATATTCCATTTTACTTTTTTAAAAAATTATTTAATCAGATAAGTCCCTAGATACTGGCTCCGTGCATACTTTATACCATCTCTTTCGCAGCAGACAATATAAAGCAAGAGCTCTTTTCCGAGCAGTGAAGGAGGGATATCCAAGGCGACCTGTTTCTCGCTGCGCAAGGCTAGGCGCTGACTTCGTATCGCCACACCTTCTTTCACCTGATATGCGATCAGTTTGACATGATCATCCCAGGCACAAAAGGAGGAAAAACTATCGTAACTGACCAGTATCCGCCCAGTTTCCTCGACTATATCTGAGACCAACACCCCAGGCAACGTACCGTCGCTGAGCCATACTTTTTCGGGATCCACAAAAGGCCCCTCTTCCTCTTCAGCAATGGCCATGTTAAGCACATGTGAAAGGGCGAGGTTAAAGGGATATACGAGTCTTTTTTTTCGTTTGGCTAGAAATTTATATCCATCAGCCAGAATCGATTTCAGCGGTGACAAAAAACTCATTGCCAGCGCAAAACGTTTCTGCTGGTCAAGTTGGGCAGCAGACCGTTTCTTATTTGATTTTTTCTTCATAATAGAAAAAAATAGAGGGGAATATCATCCATAGCGGACGATATTCCCTATGAATAACTAAATGAGCTGTATCAGCCCCAAATAACTACTTTTGGATACGCGCTTTTTCTTGCGGTCGGCCATAAAGATCCACAGATGCGCCGAGCCACCGAGCAAATGTGCAGGCACTACAAAAGTCGTGGTACCTACCTGGCGGGTTGGCACGATAGAGGGTGCCAAAAACTCGTCCTGTTCGGGATGATACCCGATGATGTACACACCGTCATCATCTGCTGAGCCGTAGATGTCATTGTTGTTCGAATCCCAGGTGACTGTCATCTCTTCATCGGCGAAAGACGCACCTTGGGGCGGCCCCAGAAAAAAAGCTCCGTCGGCAATTCGGATTTTACTATAGTCCAGTGTAAAGCCCGGATAAGTACCCTGGATAGCCAAAGGCAGATTAAACTGAAACGCAGCATTGAGGGGTGTCTGCCGATCGGCTTTTTTCTGTCCGAATCCGACCTGCAGGTACGAATTGATGGGCATTAAAAAACGCATCAGCAATTTGAACTTTGCCTGCGTGATCAGCTGCTCCTGACTAGCCGGTTTATTACTCTTTTTATAAAGCCCTTTGAGGTAGTTGATACTCTTCCAGCTGGAGCCTATCACGGAGCCGGTCTTACCGCTTATACCTCCGTTTATTCCATTTACTATTGTTCCCATTTTTCTGTTTTTTAAAAATTAAACCCTTGTCAGTGGCTAAGACATACCGGTATTTAAGCCTGACACCACAAACGTAAAAACTTAAAAAACAAAAACATACAGCAACAAAAAGACTGACAGAACATTGGCAGGAGCAGTTCGGTAATTAGGCAGGGAGCTGGCAGGACAGCCCCCATATACCATCCTTTTTATACACTTGCACCCGACCAACACCCAAGCAAGTCCCGGCCCTGCTCGGGCTTTCCAGCAGTTTTCATGCGGTCCGCTTCGAGTCACACCCGAACAGATCCCGATGGCCACCCGAAGAAAACCCAAGGAACGGTCGAACAAAGGTAGGCGAAAGGTTGAAGATGGGAAGGTGTTGGTCAGGTATTGCTCCGAAAGACAAAATAAAAAGGTCCTCCGAAAACGAAAGACCCCAAAAATAATCTCAATCCATCCTGGATTTACAGATTCCAGTAGGCACGTTTAAACCGTTCTACGCTGGTCTGCAAAAACAGGCGTTTGCCATTTTCCTTACGTACCGTTCCGAGCATCCCCTTATGCTGGTATCGGTATAAGGTTCTCTCGCTGATACCGACAAATTCCTGTACGTAAGCCGCATCCCACCAGGCCGCAACGCCTTCATCAGCGATTTCATTCTTGATTTGCATTTTTTGCAATTTGCTGTACAGCATATGGAGGGCAAACAATATCGTAGCATCATTCCCTTTATGTGTATTTTTTCGTGTTTTATTCAAAATTATCTTCATAAAATCAGTATTAACATTACATCCTTTGACTCGTGTTCGTCATCTCTTTTCCCTCTCTGACGATACCATGTATCTGAAACTTACCACTAATGGAATTCTGCTCAATCCACTGGTCAAAATATTGGTATTTTCCCTTTTCACCGCGGTTTATTTCTATACCAGGAAGGAATACATGATGGGCAGTCACCCCCAGCACGTGCTTGAGAGAAACCGCAACACTTCGGTGTACCTGTGCAAAACTCGCCTTGGGTAACAGGGCGAGCATATTACCGAACGATTCGTTGACTTCAACGAAAGTTTTATCATTCATCCATATTCTGGTCTGATTATTTTTTGCTTCAATATAACAGATCTCATCATAGTTTAGCCTCTTTTTTACAGCCCCCCGTTCCCCATAGAAAAAGCACTTATTATCATCATTCAAGTTATTTAAACCATAATGCTGAATTCTCTTTTTTGCTCTGTCCATAGCTTTATAAAAACGTTCCTGTTCGAAGGGCTTGAGAAAATAATCGGTTACCTCGTAGTGAAACATTTTGTCGCCTACTTCTCTATTCGTACTGCAAACAATCACCTGAAGATTTGCAATACCCGTGTTGCCCCGCTTGAGACTTTCCAGCTGCCCCAAAATATCCAGTCCCCCAACGATGGGCATCTCAATATCAAGAAATAGAATATCCAGTTTTAAGCGACGCAAGGCCACTAAGGCTTCCTTGGGATTGGTCGTCGCATACACACATTCGACACCATCTGTCAAGTCTACGTATCTTTTAAGATCATCTACAACATCAGGATCATCATCCACAATACCCACACAGATTTTTTGGAGCCGTCCCTCCTGCTTTAATATTTTTTTTATTGTATCCATGTTAAAAATTTATATCCAAGTTCAAGTAAAATATGCCGTCAGCCATTTGTTTTATCAAGGAAAATGCTTCGCCGTATTCCAGACGGAGCAATTTTGTCAATTGTTCTAAACCAGTGCCTCCTTCTTCAAAGATCCAGGCAGACTGTGATGAAACCTTATTGGTACAACTTATTGATACCCTCTCCATATCACTAAACACATAAATAATACTTTCAAAAGAGCTGTCGCTATAATCGCCGTGTTTGACCATATTTTTATACAGGCTCAATAGCATCATGGGAATAATCGGATGGTTCCAGTCCTGAATATCCGACTGCAGATGAATGTGATGCTCACCATACAGGCGCATCAGCTGCTTCAGATAAAAGAGCTCATCTTCCAATTTTCCCGATATATGCTGTCTAAAGTTCATCGTTCGCATAGCATAGGCTTCCAGACCAAAGAACAGTTCTATTCGGGTCAGAACTGCAGGTCGCTTTCGTACCAGACGGGTAAAGCTCTGTGTCAGATTGCCCATGAAATGAACGGCCCAGTTACGAAAAAGCCTTGCTTTCAGACTTTCTAGAGAATGTATTCTTTTCCATCCCAAATGCCTGAAAAGACCTGCACTGAGATTGTAAATGATCTCAATAGCCAGAATTAAAATGCCTTTGAGCACAAAAGTCACATAGAAAGTAAATACGTCGATTCCAAAGTCTACCGCTCTGAACAATTTGGGGTTTTTGAGTACTTTCCGGCTAAGCTCTGTCGGAAATTGATATAGCAGCAGAAAAACTGCCAGGGCTGTCAGCAAAAAATAACCGATCATGATGCCCATCCGTTGCAAGGTAAAACGCCTAAATAGCGCACGTCGCAACCAAGCTCGATTGGTATAGCTAATGCCCAACATAAAGGGAATCATTAGTATGATAACACCTACATGCCACCAGCCGAATTTATAGATATTGACTAGGCTAATCCAGGCAAAATAGCCACCCCAGAAAATAAAGTGAAATCGCACTGATAATGGTTTAAGAATACTGTCCTTGATCATAATTGGTTTAGGTAATAAAAAAAAAACAAATCCTTATTTTAATAAATAAATTATTTGAAGAGACAATTTATCAATTAAAGAAGATTTATACAACCTCAGTCAAAAAAACACGTTTAAACATTCAACCATATCTTTCTAAATTTTTGACAGGCTATTTCAAATTCCTTGGTTCCAATAACCACCGAACGACCAGTCGCCAGATCAAAGAGCATTCTTTTTTCCTGCACAACAAACGGTAGCCAAAGGTGTTGTAAAGGCATCTGCTCCTTCTTTATCAGCAGCTCATGATCAAAGACTGCCGGCAGGCATTCCCATTGGATCAATTCTTCGGCAGCAAGGTCCCCCACAAGATCAAGGATATACTGCGTTGCAGGTTGGTAGTCGGACCTATTGTTCACATATCGTCCTTCCTCTCCAAACCGAAGGGTAATTTGCCCGTCTACCATTGTCATGATGGCAGCTCTGATTGGTACCTTAGTCCAAAAGCTTAACGCAGCGATCCCCTCACGTAAAAGCAGCTCCGATTTATGCAGTCTGACCGGTACCCATCCCTTTGAGGCCTGACCAGCACTAAGCTGCCCATCGATAAAGAAAATCAGGTGGTAGTTTTTCCGAAGCACTTCCCTGAGCTTTAAGAGCGGATTGCCCTGATCAGCACGAATGAAGATTAATTCGTTCTCGGTCGCTTCCCGGCCAAAGGAGAGCCGGAACTGCTTCCTGTAAATCTGTCCCTGCGCTTCAAAGACATCGGAACGCAATAATATGGCCAGCTTATGCCCCAGCAGCATCAATGCCCTTGCGATCAGGCCATATGGACCAATATGTAAGCAGGCCCAGATGCGAGGCCCCGGATCGTTCCTAGGCCAGGCTTTGATCAGCTGCGATAATAAATCGTCATCTACCTGATAATGCCGCTGATTGGACCATTCCTGATGTATCCGCAGGAAACGGATAAGATCCCCTGCATCCCGAATCAATTGCCAGTGGTATAAGAGGGCTACAGCTTTGAGCGATCTGTACCAGCTGTGGCTATTCAGGGCTAATGTATCTGTCATTAAATCGGAGTTATGCCCCATATTTTGAGGTATATTGTTCATACTTGTTCGACTAATTGGTTATCAAAAAAGGGTGTCCGGATCACCCATCAGTTTACTATTTGTGCTTAGAAGTAGTAGATATCACATTTTTCCTCCTCAGCATCGCCCAAGAGCTCTGCTGTTTCCGCATTGGAAAAGGTACAAAGTGCCTGGTTAGCCAAAAGCTGCAATTCTATAAAAAGCTGTTCCATATTGATTTCATCTTTTTTGTATCCGTCCAGCACCAAACTTGCCCAGTTTGGTCACTTTGCTTTCGGGCCAGGAAAGCGAGGTGATCACGGTGGCGAATTTGGCAGAAATGCAAGACATCAGCTTCATTTTTGGGTACATAGGTTGTGGATCAGGGTGAACCGCTAATTTTTTAGCCCGTTAAAATTCACCCTACTTCTAGACCTGTTCGCCATCTCCCCAGACCTATGCACACTTTTTTTTGATAACCTCGCTCCGTTTTATTAGAATACATTTTTCGATAGATTAAAATCAGTAAATCAAGCAGTTAAACCAAACATTATTAGCTAAAGTTGATCTTTATGGAAAGAAGTTATGACTTTGTCCTGCCACAGGAATATGAGCCTGTTACCTCTCCGATACAGCGTCTGACTTATCCTATTCGCAATGCCCAGGTACAGCATTGGCAATCGGTACATAACTGCATCTGCGAGCAGACTTTTGATGGCCGCTATGGCTATCTCTATTGTTATGAATTTTGGATGGAACATGAAGAAACCATCCCCATATATACCTCCATGGGCGACCTACATCTTACCTACCCTTTGCTAAGTGACTCCCCCTTAAGGCAAAGCCATTACACACAGGATTTTGCTATTGAATTTGCCAAAGGGCGGGGTGCTTATCTTTATCTTGCCAAAGGCGAATACCGATTAACCATTCCAAAAGGTCGTCACATCCTGGTGGGCTTTATTTTGGATGCCGGACTTTTTCGGCCGCCTGCCAACCGGCACTTCGGTTTTTTGGATCATCTGGTACAGGCCAAGAAGAATCAGTCACCGCAGTCGGACAAGAGTGTTACCTTCCGTGTGGGCGATGTCACCAAGCAGCAGCTACAATTGCTTTTCAGCAAGATCAACCCCAATATCCTCGACAATGAGCATATGCTCTTAAAGCAGCTGATCTTTCTGATCCAGCTGAGCCGTTTTAAGATACAAGACGATGGCAAGGAAGAACTGATTGAGCAGGCGCGGAATTTACTGCAGATAATGATTTTGCACCAGGGGGCGCAGGTTCGGTTATCTGATATAGCTGGAGTACTGAGGAAGTCCAGAGATTATATCAACGAAGAACATAAAAAAAAGTATAAGTGCACATTTCATGATTATCGGAATCAGCTGCTATTGCATCATATTGCTTCCACTATCGTGGGCAATGAGAAATTGGCTACTACGGCCGAAGAGTGTGGATTTAGCAGTGTTATTGAACTCAACAAATTTATCAAAAACCAGACAGGACTTACTCCGGGATCTTTTAAGCAACAGCAGGAAAATGCTAGCAATGCCCCCTTATCTGCCCAAGGTGCTCAAGAACCGCCTTCCTAACCAATCCTGTTTTCTGCCAATTGATCGCTTGTTTTCTGCTTAACGCTCGCCCTTTTATCGCTGTAATTTAGCATTGTAAAACTTAGTAAACGGTTAACAAAAACGGCAATGGAACAAAACGGAAAATATATACAGTATGATGGGGCTGCAGCAGCGAATACAGTTCAAAACGTGAGGTCACGTAGCTGGTTAGGGCGCAAATTCACTGGGGTGGTTTCGTACATCAGGAAGCATCCCCAGGAGTTTGTCTTGCAGGTATTGACTTTTGCTTTGCTCTGCCTCTGGATCTATGTCGGATCGAAAAAAGTATTCACCTACACCGAATTTCGCGCATCCATGATCAGACAGCCTTTTGCCGATCAATATGGCATTGTACTGTCGTATATCCTGCCAGCCGTGGAATTAGCCACAGGCATCCTCTTTATTTTTGAAGGGACAAAAAGATTGGGATTTTGGGCAACGCTTATACTGATGTTTGTTTTTTCAGGCTATGTGATTCTTGCCCTACGCGATACTTGGGGCAGTATCCCCTGTGATTGTATACTCGAGTTTCCGATCAGCTGGAAAGCCCATCTTTGGGTCAACTGCCTGATCACAATTGCATGTACTATAGGCCTACTGCTTGATAGCAAGATAAGGATTTCGCATCAGAGGAAATTGATGACGAGGTTAGCTTCATAAAAAAATTAGCAATAGTTGCCACAGCGGAAGCTGAGCCCTAGGCTGGTTCGGCGGAAGGGCACGTCTGCCAAAAGACATAGGGCTTCTCGCCCTTGATAAGCTTCACTTGCCGATCAAAAAGAGAACAACTAATACAATTTTTAAACACTAAACATCGATATGCTATGCATATGAGAAAATTCAAAATTAATGTAATGGCCTTAGTAGCTTTGGCCGTTGCAGGTGTAACTGGGGTTACATTGACCTCAGCAGGATTGAGCAAGAAAAGCTCAACTCCATGGATCGAAGTAACAACTAACTCTTCATCCGATCCCAATCAAGATCAATTGGGCGATGAGATTTCAGATCCGACAACAGGTAGTGGTCCTTGTGTTTTGACAGTTAAACCCCAACGTTGTGCTGTCCAATTCAACAATCCAAACGATCATGATCTTACAGACATGACCGTCGAGGAAGCATTGCAGCAGTCTGGTGTATCTATAGCAAAGAAAGCCTATAGACCCTAATGAAAAACAAAAAAAGGCCTTGCAATACGCAGGGCCTTTTAAGTTTAACGCGGTATCTGTATCACATCTGAATTTAGCAACACACTCTGCGGAATTGGGAAAATATATCGTACATCATTTGGATTAAGGACAAGTTCCTTTCCCTCATAGTTCCTATGTAATACAATTGCCGTTTCCTCCAATAGATTTATTCTCCGAAGATCCATCCACCTAACTCCTCTAAAAAGCAGCTCCTTTTTGCGTTCATTAAGCACAAATTTTAATGCCTCCTGCTGGTTCAATACTGGAATATACACAGTACTTTCTCGCTTAAACCTACTAGTCAGTAGCTTTTTCAAGTATGACATGCCCTGATTTATCTCCCCTTGTCTGACTAAACATTCGGCCAGTGTGAGGTAAGACTCATCAAGGGATAATCCCGAAAAATCCACGTAATTTCCACCATATGTACCTCTGAACGTTATTTTCTCCGGATCCTCCGATCTAAAAAATAGGATTTTTCTCAGATCATTTTGATCAAAGGAATTATAAAAGACATCCGGAATTTTTGCATACGTTTCGCTTATCAGTTCGGCATAGTCTGGCATATCATAAAATAATATTTCCGTATTTCCTGATCCATAGGATGGAAATGGAAAATTCAAATTCGGATCAAGGCTATTGTAATTTAATAAGGTATGATCAGCCTGAATCGTCTTCATGGAATAGGCAGAAGCACTATTGTAATCTTCAAGAACGAGATAAACTCTGGCAAGCAAAGCCTGTACGGCGACTTTATCAGCTCTATAAATCGAAAGTCCTCCCTGTGGCAAAAGCGATTCTGCCTCCAACAGGTCTGTTATTATCCTATCATAAGTTTCCTGAACAGTATTTCTAGCATTTTTTTGCTCAGGGTCACTCCCTGTACGCAGCGGAATTCCATAAATAGATCGTTGCTTATCTGTAGGCAATGCAGCAAATTGCATCGCCAAATTAAAAAACATTAAAGATCGTTGAAACAAGCATTCACCTTTAATACGATCATAACGTACTTTATTTATTTCATTTCTTATGACCTTTTGCAGTCCTTCCAAAATAATATTACAATACAATATCCTACGATATGCGCCGTTCCAGTCTTCACTTTCTGCATTTCCAAATATATCCTGTTGCCATAAAAAAGCAGCTCTTTCGAAATCTCTTGAGACGAGGCCTACGGAGGCATCACGAACTTCGTACTCATCGCCACTTATCATTCCTAATGTATGACTTGAAGACTGGTTCATTGTCATTGAATTGCCTAGCAAACCATCAAAATCATCCAGCGTTGTAGGAACGGTTTGACTTTTGTCCCGTTTTAGATCCAGATAATCCGGATTACATGCCAGCAGAAACATGCTGCATAAAAATAATAGAAATGTTTTCATCTTATTAGCTCTTAAAAATCAAGTTGAAAGCCTATTGTGTAAGTTCTTGGTTTAGGATAATTAGCCTGATAAAAATCGGGATCCAATCCTGATTTATTCGCTCTATACAGCATGCCTAAATTATTAACGACAGCAAATACCCGGGTTTGAACAAATTTTACATTCCTCCATTTGAAGGTATAAGCCATTTGCACATTCGAAAGCCGTACAAAATCACCTTTCTCAATCAATACCATCGAGTTTGCATAAAGCGCATCCCTTCTATTATCCACGTTTGTGGGCGTAGCAGGCACCGTCGTAAACTGCTCATCCCCTATTTTCTGCCAACGTCGTTCATAGTCACGATTGCCAATACCATTCGCAAAAAGTTTGCTATAATCAATCGATCCTCTTCTGAGGTAAAATCCCATTTTAAACTCGATGTTTGCATTAAGTTCGAAGCCCTTATAATTAAAGCTCTGCATCAGACTGCCTTGCCATGGCGGGAATTTCAGCCCTACATATTCGAGGTCTTCGATCTTCGCATTGTTCATATATTTCAGGTAATCCTGATCACCGTTCGGCGTCAAAATCATTCCGTTTTCGGCACTTAGCCCACCAAATTTCCATGCATAAAGCTGATCCAGAGACTTCCCTATTGTCGGCACAGGACTAGTTACATAGCTCGAGGTCGAGACACGAGAAGCAGCCATGTAATCCGTCACCTTGTTACTTGTATAGCTCAATAGTGTGTTGACTGACCATTTAAAATTACCCTGCAATAGCAAAGCACTTAAATTGAAATCAAGACCTTTGGTAATCATGTTTGCGTAATTCACTGAGTTATCGATGTAATAAGTACCGTCTACGGGACTAATTCCTGTGGTCGGGTCATACAATTTCTGTCCGATGAGATCTGTTCCTTTTTTATGGAAGTACTCTACCGAACCAGTTAGTCGCTGTTTCAAAAAGCCAAAGTCCAGTCCAAGATTTAAGATTTTTATTTTTTCCCAACGAAGATTCGGGTTGCCTGCACTGCGGAGCTG
Organism: Sphingobacterium sp.; assembly: GCA_022712315.1. Lineage (GTDB taxonomy): Bacteria > Bacteroidota > Bacteroidia > Sphingobacteriales > Sphingobacteriaceae > Sphingobacterium. The sequence continues at coordinate 62,066 of JALAGS010000047.1, forward strand.
ACTATAAGGCAAACCAGTCATCAGATCATAATTATTAAAGAAGGCCGAGGGCAAGGCACTCAATGCAGTATTGATATTTCCATTAACTCCATAGGTCGTTCTAACATCCAGTTGCGAAAGCCAATTATTTTTAAGGAAGTCAAAGGCAATTAGCTTTTCTTTGGCACCCAAGGACCATAGCGGCACACCTTTTTGATTGGTCTTTACACCAAAGATATTCGAGGCATCCCAACGTACGCTGCCGCTGAAACTATGTCGGTCTTGTATGGTTAATGAAGCATTTGCAAAATAGGACAAGAATCGCTCGGTGATATCCTGCATATTATTGGGCGGGACAGGAACACGGGCCGAACCGTTTGGTCGCAATTTGTACAGATTAGTATAATCGAAAGCAATCTGATTCGTCAATATATCCCTGTTGTAATCAAATAAACGAAATCCAGGCAGATCTTTCGTCAGGTTGGCACTGATCTCCGCTCCAGCCAATGCGCTGAGTTCATAATTAGTAGCAAACTTTTTCTGATAATTTCCTTGCAAACGAAAATTATGATTAACAATATTACGGTTAGTGCCACCTTCCAATATACCACCGTATGGGATGATCCGCGTCATATCGGTCTGCGTGTATTGGTTGACAAGGTTACGTACATAATAACTGTCCTTATCGTACCAATTCTGCGAGCTGTTGCTTATATTCTGGTATTGATATTTGAGATCCAGAGACAATCCGTCAAGCAACCTATAATTTAATCCGGCCGCGAGCAACAGATTCTTGCTTTGGGTCGTTTTATTTAAGAGCTCACGGTCTTCCAATGGCTTAAAATCCCAATTGAGCAAGCCTGTGCTTTCAGCCTGTTCTACATATTCCCGTAGATATTTATAGTTGGTTGAAGCTGCAGTGCCATCCACATTACGCAGAAAAGTATATGGAGATAAGGTTCTTGTTCCGTTCAGATTCGTCAGGTTATAACCATTATTGGCATTGTCTAACCTTGCAACCTGCACTTCTGTATTCAGTGTTAGCTGGGATGTTAACTTAAGCTCATTGGCTCCACGCAGCGTGTAACGCTGTGCTTTATTGCCAATTACATTCAGTAGATCCTTATTGAAACTCCCCGAAAGCACAAAACGGTTTTTGGTAGAACCACCGGAAAGCATCAAGTTGTAACGCTGCGTTACTGCCTGACGATACAGTTCCTCTCTGGCTTCCTGCCGAATATCCTGCATTTCCATACGGTTTTTAATCTGGTCAAATTCGGTCTGATCGATCTTATTTTCCTTCAATTTGAACAAGAGCGAGACATAATCGGGCAGCATTGTCTGATTGGCTTTCTTATAATAACCACGGTCGAACAATGTTTTTTCGATCTCCATCATGCTTTTGGAATCCAGAAAATTGAGATTGTAAAAAAGGTCGGGCCGATCGGACAGGACAAGCTGAGTACCGAAGCTTACTTTTATGGCATCGCCTGCCCGTCCTTTTTTTGTTGTAAGCACAATCACTCCGTTACCAGCACGTGCCCCCCATATACTGGCGGCAGCGGCATCTTTTAATATTGTGATACTTTCAATATCATCAGGATTGATCGTATTGATACTTCCTTTGTATGGAAAATTATCGAGGATTATCAATGGCTCAGTGCTGGACTGAATGGAACTAAGCCCCCGAAGTCGTAATGCGGGTTCGCCCACATTTTCATTGACGTTAAACTTCCGATCGAACTGGAGACTTGGGGTAATCCCTTCAAGTCGTTCAATGATGCTACCATTGGGATTAAACTGCAGCTGTTTATTGTCAATGGTATTGAACGAACCTGTTACACGACTTTTGTCCACCTTGTAATAACCCGTATTAACCAATACCTCGTCCAATTTTTGTTGACTAGCGGATAGTACAACGTTAATATGCTGGTCCCGCCCCTGTTCCAGTTCTATTACCTTGCGTTCATAACCAATCATACTGAATTGGATACGGGAGTTACTGCCCAGGAGGAAAGCAAAGGAACCATCCTTTGCGCTCGATTGCTGTAACCCCTGGGGCAATAACACAATTGACGCCTTTTCTAAGGGATTTCCGATACTATCGGACACTATCCCGGTGACCCGATTTTGCGCCCATAATAGTGCTGGGAAGAGATAGATATAGAATAAAATGATACGTTTCATTTTCTAGCAAAGATTAAGGGTTAACGATTGATTTTTTTGACTTGCGAAACGCGTAGCATAGGTACTTTTCGATCCATGATAACGATTTTCATACCGTAGCGTTTCAGTTCCTGTTGTACAGATTGTAGCTCCGTTGCTTTTCGCATGGATTTAGGGAATGCAAAAGATGCCATGAAATCGTTTGGTATATCCGTTTCGTTAATGACAGCATTTTCATCTAGCTTGAGCTGTTTCATATTTCTGAGCGGTGCAGAAACAAATAGCTGAAAATGTGGCTGATCAAAAAAGGCAACCTCTGCCTGTACAGTATCGGCAGATTGCTTTGCAGATAAGGGCTGCTGCAATAGCTTTTTTACGGCCGATAATGGCCGAATTCTTTGCAGTGCAGCATACCGCTTTCGGGGGCCTCGAATAAGCTCTACTTTTAACCCAAAATGAGCAAGTATTGCCTTTTGCAGCCTTTGCTGTAAGAGATGCCTGACGTCAACATCAGTATACGATGCAGGTAGTTTTAGAGCATAGCTATAATAATTGTGCAACATCCAATCCCTTACTTTCAGGTCCTGCGCATAATCGCCTTGATAGCTTGGTACAGGCTCATGAAAAGATTGTTTTTGCAGGATAGATGGCGATACATTCCACTGAAAAGCCGATGTAATATCAAATAGCTGGAAGACATCCTGACGAAAAGCCTGATAAATAAGCTGGTCCAATGGATTATTGATTGAATAGATCAACATACTATCCCTGCCACGATGGATAGTCAGGGGAACCGTAAAATATTGATCCACAAACCCAGCCATCTTAAAGCCCTTTTGATCGACCAAAAGATCTGCTTTACCATTGTTCACTGTAAACAAGGACTTGTTTGGATCTATAGCTTTAATAGCATTGTTCTGCACCATCTTGGGCATATCTTCATGTAGGATCGATGCGATATTCTCCTTGGAGACATAATCTGATTTGGGCTTAGCGACCACCTTACCTCTGTAGATCCAGATCATATGCGGTAGGTTTTGGTGCGGAAACATTTTGGCCAATACCGTATCCTCGGTAATGGACCGATAGTTCCAAGCAAAACGCTCGGCTATTTTGATCAGATCTTTACTAGACTGATAAGTAACTGGGATAATCTTTACTTTGGACGGATCCAATTCTTTGGAGATGGAATCCATTTTCATCAGGTAGTACAGACAAGGCTTACACCAGTTGGCCCAAAAGTCCAATACGATTAACTTGTCACGATCGGCACTCAGATCAGCGATTGATTCAGCTTTAGATTTAAGATCAAATAACTTATACTTTTTAGTATAAAAGTGTTCCGGCACTTTATCGCCTACATATAAAGAACTCGAATCGGGCGTATAAAACTGTGCTTTTAGCATAGCTGGAAAGCACAATAGACATAAAGCAATTAAAAGATTCAGTTTTTTAACTGCTGATCTTGGAAGTAGCCCATCGGCCCCACTCTCCTTGTGGGGCGTCTGAGCTGATAAACTAAACATAGAAACTAAGAAGTATAAGATCACAAGTACCGTGATCTTTATTTGGATATGCAACAATACGCTGCTATTGGATTGTAATTTGAATTTTTTCATCATTTTAGGAATTGGCGTTGGATTGGGATACGCGTAGGAAGAAATCGGAGATTTCCTTGGATGCCTTTAGCTCTTCTTTGCTAGTTTCGAAAACTTCTGAAAGAGATAGTGGAGTCAAATCCAAATTGCTTAAATGTGCTGACAGATAAGCAACAAGAGCTTTCAATAAGTCTAGTGAGAATGCAGAAAGTTGTTCTGAATTTACTTTTGACTGGAGTTCAATAAGATTGTCTTTGATCATACCAATTGGATATTGCTTCCAAAAAGCTTCAATATCTTTTAGCGGGTAGTAATCAGATTGATGAACGTCATAAAGCGTTCTTTCTAAGGCAAGAATGAAATTGCATTTGGGTTTCATTTTTTAAGTTTTTAGGGCATAACTTTAAGCAAAATGATTCCATTGCGTTAAATCAACGCATATGATGGTCCCTTTGAAAAAAGTCACACAAGGTAAATAAAATGGCGTCTCAAATGCGGTTATAAAACAATTACACGGAGATTAATAAAAACGATACCGCATCAGTTTAAGAAGTTCAGACTTTTTTTAGACTGATTAATTCCTCTCCGAACCTGAATTCGAAAAGGAATAATTATTTAAAAACTATTCCGGAGGGCAAATTTTAAGAATCAATTGATCCTTAAATACTATACTCCCAGCATATGATGAATAGAAAGGGAACCTCCCCTGCTCAATGGTTGAGCGTGAGAAACTACGCGACCATATCCTTATATAAAGGAGGGAGGCCCTCTCTACGAATTTTTTGTATTTTTTTAAGTTTATAATTCTCATTCATATTGGGTTTTCAGTTTCTCACGCTGGTACCAATGAATGACTATACAA
>JALAGS010000048.1 GCA_022712315.1 Sphingobacterium sp.
AAAAAGCCGTATTTCTTAACAAATGGTAATGGTAGCTTGCTTAGATCATCCGAACTTTATAAATAAAAGGAAATGAAAAATCAGCAAGTATTACTGACCGGAGTTACCGGTTTTTTAGGTGCACATACGGCCATTCAATTGTTCAATAAAGGCTATGAGGTGATAGGCACACTACGGAACAGAGATCGCATCGCATCGATAAAAGAGGTGGTTGGCCAGCATACAGATCATTTGAATAAGCTGCACTTTGCAGTCGCAGATTTAAGTGATTCAAGTATCTGGAACGATCTTGCAAAAGGAGTGGACTTTATACAGCATGTTGCATCACCTTTCCCGGCAACACTGCCCAAGAATGAGGATGAATTAATCGTACCTGCAAAAAACGGTACGTTAAATATTTTGAGTGCCGCGGTAGACAACAATGTTAAGCGGGTTGTGATGACCTCTTCATTAGCCGCTATTGCCTATGGTAGACAAAATAAAGAATCCAACAAAATTTTAACGGAAAGCGATTGGACGGATATAAGCCGCAAGAGCGATCTTACGCCATATTACAAAAGTAAAACCATCGCCGAGAAGGCCGCCTGGGATTTTATCAGACAAGAGGCTAGCTCGCTGGAATTGGTTACAGTATGTCCTGGGGCTATTTTGGGGCCCGTGATCGAAAGAGATTATGGTACTTCTGCAGAGATCGTTGTCGCCTTGATGAACGGTAGTTATCCTGCTTTGCCCAAGATCGGTTTCGATCTTGTCGATGTCCGTTCTGTTGCAGATCTCCTTATTTTGGCGATGGAAAGCCCTGTTGCAGCCGGCAATAGGTATATCGCTGACACAGGGTATTTAACGCTCAAGGCTGTTGCGCTCATCCTTAGAGATCATTTTCGGGGACGTAAAATTCCTACAGCAGAATTTCCTAACTTTATAACAAGGATGCTGGCGCAATTTCGCCCCGAGCTCAAACCGGTTTTGTCGGAGATGGTTCGGAGGAAAACAGATATCAGTAAAGCACAAAGAGAACTGGGGTGGAAGCCCATTCCGGTCAAGGAAGCTGTGATCGCCCGCGCAAACAGTTTATTGGAACTACAAATCGTAAAATAATAGAAAGACTTAAGGCTGCACTTGCTTTTGGAGGAATACTTGCGGCAAGCGATATCGATCTGCTTGCTGCGAGTTTTAAATTACGCCAGGTAAAAGCGGGTACCTATATCGAAGAACTCCATGAAGTAGCGTCTGAGATTCTCTTTGTTGAAAGCGGTATCTTACGTTTGCTGGGTGTGGATGTATCAGGCAATGATGTCACGAAGCATTTTATCAAGGAACACCAGTTTTTTGCAAATCTTGAAAGCTACTATACTAGGCCGCCGGCTACAGAGGCCATTCAGGCAGTTGTTGCCAGCAAGATCTATACGATAGCTTTTTCAGCTTTTCAACGTTATTTTCAGACCATTCCAAATCTATATGTTTATTTTAAAACCCTTAGTGAGGCTTCACTGCTTCAAAAAATAAAAGATAATGATTTTCTGAATTATGGCGATGCGAAAGCCAAATACCGTGAGCTTTTGCGACGTTATCCAGCGATCGTTCAACAGGTTCCACAGCAATATATCGCTTCTTATCTCAAGATTACGCCGCAGTCCTAGAGCAGAATAAGGAAAGAGCTCGCTTAGATGTGAGTAAACAATTTCCTCCAAGCGATACCGATTTATCTTTCCAGTCTTACTTCGAAATTTTCGAGTTCCTGTTTTACAATTTCAATTGCTGTCTGTGATTTCAGAAAGTCTATAAAATGTTGATCCAGCTAAATATGGATTTAAATAGTCCTTAAAACCTGCTTTTTTGTAGCTTTCCGTCGCTTTTAAGTGTGGTTATCAATAAAAATAGTTTTATTTACCACCGGTGATTAATCTTTTAGTAAGTTCTGCTGCAACATTCACAAAAATTTCTTTTATCACTTCTAATCCTATTTTTTGTGTTTGTGCCCAAAATTTAGCAAGCCGTTTTATAACTTGATTTTTAGTTTCTTTCGTTAATTGCTGTTGTATCTCTGTTGCATTATCAATAGCAAGATTTAGTTCTTTGACCTCAGATTCGGCTTTACCTTCTTGCAGGGCTAATAGTTTAATTTTAACATTTTTTAGATAATCATCGTTAAATATCTGTTGTGATAGATCAAAAGAAGCATAATCAGCATCTTCATCTTCAATGTGGAACGATTCTTCAAATTTTTTTTGATTGGTTTTTAAAATAGGATCATCGTATATTGTATTTATGCTATTGTAACTTTTGATTATTGAAATCCACCTTTCTAATGATGCAGGAATTTCGCTAAAAGGAAGTGCGACTGAAACAGCTTCAGTTTGATGATTACTCTTTGGTTTGTATTCCAAAATATAGCTTGGCGAGCCATTTTTAAACTCACATTTCATTACTTTGAAATAGAAATCTGAATTTTCGTCTTTATCAATACAGCAAAATAGTGAATTTTCGTTTTTTTTAGTCTCTATGGTATCGCTATTTTTATCTATAGCTGATTGAAAAATTTCTAAGATCGCTAAGGGTACTTTTTTTTTCATATATAAATTAAACGTTAATTTGGGTGCTATAAATAATAGAAGTTGAATTAATCATTTTCTTTTAATGATTGTAAAAATTCGAGCACAGATTGAGGGAATTTTTCCTGTAGAAAGTCCATGAAATTTAGAAGAAATGGTAGAACGGCATCGTTGCTAATACCTTTATTTATGTTATTCCAAGTTGAGGGATGGTATCTGGAAATCGTTCCGAGGATAAAAGAAGTCGCATACATTTTTGCTAATTCATTTAAGTAGATATCACCTGATAATGGGGGAACAACATATGGATCGCCAATAACTATGAATGTACTTGACCATTTTTGACAGAAATTAGGCCATGTCTGCTTATCGAATTTCACAGTACAATCTTTATTTGTCTCAATAATTTCGAGGTCGTGAAATTTTTCTCGCGGGAATATTTTTGGCAATATAAGCGGGTCATTTTCTCCATGAATCTCTAATTTCCATTCGTTCCCATTTACATGGGAATTTTTAAGCATCCGAGAAGCAACAGTCTCATTTATCCAAGCTTCTACGGAATCTTTAAGATCAAGGAAGCAAAATGCCAATTCTCCAAAACAAAATTCAGATTCTAATGAAGGGAATGGGAAACCGACATTCCAATTTATTTCGCTACTCCCTACCCGAAAAAATGATCTATTTTCCGATGCTTTTATTAATTCAAAAAATGTCCCATTTGAAATCTTTAATATAATCTTCTCAATTTTTCCAGAGTTCTCAATATCACTCCAATTTTTAATTTTTAGTCCATGGGAGG
>JALAGS010000049.1 GCA_022712315.1 Sphingobacterium sp.
CCATAATATTACAAAAGACACCCAAACAATAGTGCAATAAAATTGTTCCGCAAATCTTTTTTTTACTTTTTATTTAATTCTGTTATAATCTGATCAAGTAAATAACTGAGTGCACCATCGCTTGTTTGTGGTAATCTTGTCGACATTTCAACTTCCGCACGGTTGTCGACTACTCCTTTCGAAGTAATGGCTGTACTGCCATATTGATTGAGTTGCGCCACCGTTGCTTCCCATTGTTTACCTGGTGCAACTCCCATTTCCTTTAACATACCAGGCAACTTTTGCAGATCAATGGCCGCAGACATTTTATTTTGCTTCATCAGTTTTACAAAATCTTTATTGACAGAAGCCACCATCTTATTCTGACGGATATCATTTAAAGACAACGAATCATTACTCACCATAACTAAATCTTCTTTCATAAGAACATACATTGGAAAATCCATGGCTTTCTTTGTTGAAAATGTATAAATACCATCGTGAATCTGTCCAACATGCTTTGAAACAGCCATTTCTAGACCTTTTTTTATCAATCTTTGGTCCTTTGATGTAAACATCCAGATAAATACGGGAAGTGTTTCTTCCTTTGTCTTTTTCACTTCGGTTGCATTGTAATCATCGTCATAGGTATAATCGATATAGTCTTTCTTGAACTTACGAAGACCATTTACAACCACAAGGTGGTCCCCGGGCATCACCTGTGCAATTGCCTTTTCATCCAACGCTATTTCAAGAGCCATTAGTCCCCATTCTACAACATCTTGTTGTGGACCGAGTAAACCGCTGTAATATTTTGCCATATACGCCGGCATCTCCCTCAGATAAGCCTCCGAATTAATATTAACATTGAAAAAACCTAAGGTCTTATCGGTTAGATATTTACTAAACTTCGAATTGGGTTTTCTAGCATACATCCTTTTGGACATTTCAGCAAGTTCCTTATCTAACCCCACAGAGCCCTTTAATTTCAGCACATTTCCCTCTTGCAGTAAATCCAATATTCCATCCTGATATCCTGTTTTGAACTTATCCAATTTGATCCCCATGTAGTAATAAGGAAGTGATGTGTAAGGCGTAAGACCTCGGTATAGATCCTCTACATGAGGAACGTACAATCGAATAAGCCCCAGATTTTTTACAACTTTCTCCTGGTCGCCATTTGGTAGAGATTTATAATTTCCTGAAAGCAAACGTGTCGCCTCACTTAAAAGCCACTTATCACGTAACCCATTACGAATGGAGTCATTTTTACGATTTTGATCTTCATACGCTGTATAAAGCGAATCATAATAACTAGGATCATGCATGTCTGCCGCATCGGCCGCTGCATCCGCCGCAGCCTCAGCAATATCAACAACTGGAGGCAATACTTCTGTCGCACCTAATTCGATGGTATCCGGTTCTACTGCAATTGCAACGGGCGGAGATTCCGGCACCGCCAATCGTTCATCCTCATCCCAAACTACCGCTGCAGAGTCCATTGCTGCTACTGTCGTATCTGCCCAAGCATCTGCATCGTCCACTGGACGCGCTACATAATCAACCTTTTTGATTCCATAACGACTTGCAATGGAATCGTTGTCCAAAAATGATGTGTTCATCGTCGCCGAAATAAATCGAGCAACCTTTTCATTATACACCAACATGCTTCCAGCCTTGAGCCCTATGCTCGTATAGCCATTGGAAAATGGCTTTGATTCGCCCGCCTCGTGGAGCAGCTTCTCAAATTGACCTTTATTGTTTAAGGAAAATATAAATTCCGTAAAACTGACACTGTCGGTCTTTCTCGTATAGAAATAGGCGTTCTGGGATAGATCTACTCCCAAATTTTTAATATCATTATTCGCTGAAATTCCTGATTTTTCAAAAAAACCGGTCTTCTGAAGTAACTCATTGAGCTTATTTGCATTTGCCTTCTGTACAATATCTTTCATATTGAAAGCAGCAACCATTTCAGCATCCCCGGGAATCTGTTTAATCAAGTCCTGCGACTTCACACTTGCCACAAAGGACAAATAGGCTATTCCTGCCAGTATAAATTTTGATTTCATCGTATAAATAATTTTTCAGTTACACCCTACCTGTCATATAGAGGCGTTTTTACCTCTAGACCTGTTTCCGGCTTCACTAATGCTATTAGGTTATTTTGTTAATGTGATTTTATTTGCTAAGCTCGATTTGCCATATACCAAATCCATAAAGGGTAGTTTTAGCAATACACCCTTTTTATTTCCAGCAACCTTTGCCAGGCTGTTTGTCTGAGACAAAACAGGTTTCTCAAAACGTACTATCTGCGTATAGAATGCATCTGCGAACTGCGTTGTATTATCGCTCCCCAGCTGATTAAATTTTGCCTTCCAGTCTGCCGAAGCCACAAATTTGCGCTCAAACACATTGGTTTGTGCATGATAATAATAGCGGTTCGCATTCGATATCTTTGTTTTAAACCGATTTGCCAATATATCCGAAAAGGCATTCAACGATTCTATTTGACTAAAATCACAGGAAATATTGACGATGTAATTGCTAAAATCTGTTTTGTATTGCACATTGGAAATGCCCTTCGTCTGCTTGAGCAGCTGAACAGCAGATCGGATCTCTTTTTCCATATCGGCCTGAGAAGGTATCTGAATTCCCTTGATACTTTTCATCTTCATTAAAGAAGATACCTTGGTCTTACTCTTGCTCAAATTTAATGTCGCAGCAATATGCCCCGATCCATCTGATTTTAAATCGATCTGTTCAACAAAATCAAAACAGCTCGACAATGTCAATGTCATCAAAAAGGCACAGAGCACCACATAAAATCTCTTCAATTTTCTTTTCGCTTTAAATATTTCGCTCATCACAACCCAATAACGATTAATAATTTGTCAAATCAATATATGTTTTGACATTAACAGCAAACACTGTGCTATTTTTTTCTTATTGACAAATTTATTAAAAGCGAGCACGCATTTTACTACCTGATTTCAGGGAAAAATGAAGAAAATAGATGTGATGGCATTACTCCCTCACAAAGGAATTAAAACCACTGTCCTTAGCCCATTGGAGCGTATTATAATAGGGATGTATCCACTTATTTAAATCATTTGGAACATAACAAGATAACCCAGAGAACTTTAGAATGGGTCTGCTTAAAAAAGTCCTCGTATTCGCCTTATAGACGATCAATTTCGAAACAGAGGACCTTATTGTTTCTCCATCAGCCGGCAACATGTTCTGATTAACAAAATCAAGAAAATCAAAACCTGCAGATAAGGACTTATCATCAAAATCCAGCCGTTGCAAGTTATCCCGATAGATCGTTGTCAGAGGGGACTTGGTCAGCGCAATATGGACGTTATTGGCGAGATCCGACCAATAGGCATTATTGACTACAGAAATGGTAGCCGACTGATAGAGTCCCATTAATTGATTATAAAAATTAAAATATGCCGAAGCAGTGGACTTCAGTCCTCTTTCAAGATCAGGATCAACCAGGTGCTTCAGCACCAAGTCATAAGGCATACTGGTTGATAATACTTCCGCTGGTGAAGCAATCGTGTATTTGGCCTTGTCCCGGAGCTGATACAAGACCTCGACACTTGCCATTGAACAGGCGTCAAACATGAGGAAATCAAGTCCGGAAGGAATAACCGTTTCCAAATCTCGCAGCTCCGTTTTATTTCCGCGATCTTCATTAAAAGACATCAACTTGACCCCAACATTCGGTAGCCAGTTTGTTGCGTGTGACCACAGAACCAGCCCCGATGGACGACCGCCAGCATATTCTTTCATGGTCAACAGAATTTGTTTCATGACCATGGGGTTTGCTGAATCTTGATCGCCGTAAGATTTGACGACTGTACTCTTTATTTCTGGACTTTGATCTGCTACAATTTTATAGATTTTGGGCGTAGCGCCAGCCAAAGCTGCATATACATAGACATCAGCATCCAGTCCGACCATACCTTCTTCCATAGCGTTCAGGCTATTATATGCATCGGAAACCAAATTATTGTTGGCACCGATATAAACCAACACAACACGGCTATCTTGCTCGTTTACAATATCTTTTTTGTCATTGCAACTAGTTAAAGAAATAACAAACAACATGCATAACACCACAAATAATCTAAACACCATAAAATTTATCAAAACACAATTAAATCGCAACAAATATACCTAAAAATCAAACTGATACATCAAATAAATATTTAATTACACAAAAGAACATAAAAGGTTCACATTAATTTAACTTAACTTAAGTATTTTTGTCATTTCTTTATTAATAAACACTAACTATCAATATGATTAACAAGATCATAACTATCCCGAAGCAAAACATATTCCGGATAGCTTACATTATGATTGCATTGCTTACGTTTAATTCCTGTCAGAAAACTGCATCTAGAATTGAACAATCGGCAGTACAATTCAACCCGACCATCGTTGGTCAAATCAACACAAAAGCGACAGGAACATCGTGGGATAAAAATGATGAGATCGGCATATACATGTTCAAATTTGGTCAGCCTCTAGGAGCAGCATCCATCATTGACCAGGTCAAAAATCAGGTATTTACCTTCAATGGTTCACTATTTCAAAGCAGCAACTCAATTTTCTTGCCCAATGAAAAAGTAGATTTCATTGCCTATTACCCCTATAAATCGCTAACTGATCTCCAATATCCTATTGATGTTTCTGACCAGTCCAACCCATCAGCTCTAGATTTGATGTACGCCAACAATGCCAAAAGCATTGACAAGAGCAACAATACGATATCCCTTTCTTTTGTGCGCCAATTGAGCAAAATCAGCATCAATCTCTCCATTACCAATACTGCCGAACTGGAGGCAAATCAGATTACTGTTAAATTACCAGCAGTAAGCACCCAAGGGGGATTCGACTTAACATCTGGGAAATTGACGGTGAATTCGACTGATAAAAAAGATGTTCAGGGAAAAGTAACAGTAAATGCGAATAAAACTGCCTTAATTGAATTTATCCTCCTTCCGGGTGAAGATATCACCGGAAAGGCAATTAAGTTTGTTGCTGCTAATGGCGATAGCTATACCTGGACGGTACCACAAAATCAAAACCTAAAGCAACTGATCGCTGGCAACAGATACAGCTTTGACATCAAAATCGATAACGGTAAACCGAGTGGTGGAATCGGTGATTCACAAGCCTATCTGGAAATCCCCAAGATGAACAGTCTCAGCAATGACGAGGTTTTTATACAACATTTTATGCCAGACGCCAGCGACAGTAGAAACTATGCCATGTTGTACGACAAAAAACTAAAAATGGCGTATTGGGTAGCTTATCCGTTATACAGCAGCATCTTGGGATCAGGCAATCGTACGGATGCATGGGGATATGATCCACAGGTCTCTACGGCTTTTCAGCCTAATCTATTTAATGGTTTCAAGCCAACAGGCTATGACAGAGGACACCAATTACCAAGTGCTGACCGCAACTTAAACACAACCCAAAATAAAACAACGTTTTATTTCACCAACATGACCGCACAAGCTTCACGCCTGAACCAAGGAATTTGGGCAAACTTAGAAACGAAAGTCAGAACCTGGACCGCACAATGTGATACGATGTATGTCGTAACAGGAGCGATGCCTACAACAAGCAGCAATACAGTGTTGGATTTCGCGCAGGACAATGACGGCAAAGATATCGCCAAACCCAAATATTACTTCAAAGCACTGGCCATGAAAAAAGGATCCGAATACTATACCATTGCCTATAAAATAAATAATGAAACCCCACCTTCCGGAGTAACATTCGAAAATTACAGGTTGTCGGTCAGCGACCTAGAGAAGGCTACCGGATTCACGTTCTTCCCCGATCTAAATGACACTCAAAAAGGAAATATTAACACCTCTATTTGGAAATAATTAATAAACGACTTAGTCATATCAATTCATTTTAATTATGAAAGTAAACCAACTTTTATTCCTAGCAACTGCGGCAGCTGCCGTTACAAGCTCTTGCCAAAAGGCACCTGTTTCAGAACAGGAAATCACCAAAGCGGTGACTTTTTCTTCAACAATCTCCAATCAAGTTACTACCAAAGCAGCTGGTGCAAACTGGGAAAGCAACGATGCTATCGGTGTTTTCATGAAAACCGGCAGCGGCCTAAGTAATGCGTTGGCAAGCAACAAGCAGTATGTAACGACAAAGGGAGATGGCAATTTTAGCGCAGTGAACACGACCGAAGAAATCAATTACCCCGCTGATGGTTCCAATGTAGATTTTATTGCCTACTACCCTTACCAAACAACAATTAGCAACAATGTCTACCCAGTCAATATAAGCGATCAAAGTCAACAAAGTAAAATTGACTTATTATATGCTAATAATGTAACTGGAGCCAACAAGAATAAGCCGAATGCGCAGTTGCAATTTAGCCACAAACTGAGTAAAGTCGAATTGACTGTTGCAGCCGGAACCGGTGTAAGCTCTTTAACTGGTCTTACCGTAACTTACAATGGATTTAATACCACAGCGAACTTCGATCTAGCAACAGGCACATTAGCTGCAGGAGCCAATCCAGCTGCTATCAAAGCGAAAACAACTGCTGGAACATCGACAACATTAGCAGAGGCCATCTTACTACCTGTAGCTAGCGTTGCCGGGGCAAAAGTTGAATTCAAAATTGGTAATGAGACCTATACCTGGACTTTACCATCATCAACAACTTACGAAGCGGGTAAAAAATACAGCTACAATATCACTTTACAAGAGCAGGCTGGCAACAATGCTGCTATTGTGGCGTCTGGGAATATCACAGACTGGACCGATGTTCCTTCAGGTTCTTATACCATCGGCAAAGATGAAGATAATGGTGGCGGTACAACAGATCCGGTTGAACAAACATTGTATGAGGAAGGATTTGGAACAGAGAAGATCGCCGCTAACACAGACTTTGATAAATTCACAGGCTGGTCAAACACTGCTGTAAAATACACGTTAGATGCCGGTAAGTTATCGATTCGTTATACTGGCTTCAATGACAATAACATTTGGGTACCAGCAAATGCCGACGCCAAATTTACTGTAGCAGATATTAATACAGCAGGAGCGAATAAATTGAAATTTAAATTTTCTTTTGGCGTAAATAGCAATGCAGCAACCTCAGCGTTTGATGCCAAAGATATTGTCATTACATTCAATGGAAAGAACTATTCCCCTGCATCCATCGTTTTTTCTGATGCAAATGGCTATAAAACAAACACAAAATATCCATTGGAAATCGATTTGGCTGCAGAAACTTCCATTCCCACAACTTCTACCATCTCAATAGCTGTTGCCGGTGCGGCAAACACGATTGGGGTAAGATTTGACGACTTAGCTCTTGTAGGCCAAAAATAAATACAATAAAACATCTTCAAATGCAACACATCTAAAATGTGTTGCATTTGTCATCTAAATACATTTCACTATTTAACCTCAAGCTATGTATAAAAAATACATACTTTTTGCTCTCTTATCTGCTGCTAGCACACCAATATTTGCCCAAAAGGCCAATGTACAGGGTATTGTACGCAATCAGGTGAGCAAAGAACCTTTTTCCAATGTACGTCTCGTCTTTGAAAAAAATCAAAAAACAGTCGTTACGGATTCCAAAGGTAACTTCAGTCTACAGAAGTTAAATTCAGGAGAGGAAACCATCCTGATCACAGGCGGTAATATCCAAGAGACCAAAATTACCATCCAGATCCCTGCCTCCGGTCTGCTCAGAATGGAGGATATCTATGTTCTACCAAGTACCGACAACGACAATATGGTACAGTTGAGCATGGCCGCCGATGATCTACTGGATGATGATAACGAATCTTTCGATCAAAATATCGCGGCCAAGATTATTCTTTCCAATGACGTATACGTCAACAAAATTGGATATCAGTTGTCTCAATTCCGTTTCCGCCTTCGCGGATACAACAATCGCTACGAACAAAAATATATCAACGGTGTACACTTCAACGACCAGCTGCGCGGTGTCTTCAACTACGCTTCCATCGGAGCTATTAATGATTTGACCCGAAATGGTGATGAAGACAATGCAATGGATGCCTCGACTTTTACATTCGGCTCCATTGGCGGTTCTGAAAACATCAACATGCGCGCAAGCACCTTTGCCAAAGGCGCAAAGGCAACAGCTACCTATACCAACCGCAATTACTATAGCCGCGGCATGCTGAGCTACTCAACAGGACTCATGGACAATGGTTGGGCATTTACAGGATTAATCGGTGGCCGTTATGCCGACAAGGGAAATATTGAAGGTACGTTTTACAAGAACTTCTCCTATGCACTGTCCGTCGAAAAACAATTTCAACAAGGCAAACATAGCTTATCCCTGGTCACCTTCGGTTCGCCGGTAGAGCGTGGCCAACAGTCAGGTTCTTTTCAGGAAACCTATGATCTTCTCGACAACAACCTATACAACCCCAATTGGGGTTACCAAGATGGAAAAATCAGGAATTCGCGCGTAGTAACGGCTTATGACCCTACGGCAATCCTTTCACATATCTGGAAAATCGATCCAAATACAAAACTAACGACAGGTATATCGCTACATTACGGCAAATATGCCAGTACTGCACTCAATTGGTACAACGGCCCTGACCCAAGACCCGATTACTACCGCAATTTACCAAGCTATTTTACAGATTCCATCACAAATCAGTTCTATACAGACCTATGGCAATCGGCTAAGGTATCACAGGTCGACTGGGACAACTTATACCTCGTCAATAAGCTTGAGGATAAAATCAATGATGGCGCCGCAATTTATATGCTGGAAAAACGCCATAGCGATCTGCTGGAAAGCAGCTTTAATACAACGCTCAACAAAACGATTAATGAGCATGCTAAACTGACGCTCGGCATTGGTGCCAAAGGTTCGCAGTCACAGCAATATAAAACTGTAGCAGATCTATTGGGTGCCGAATACGTATTGGATATCGATAAGTTCTCCGAACGTGACTTTGGCCAAAACACGGGGCAAAGCCAAAACGACTTGCTGAACCCCAACTTTAAAGCGCGTAAAGATGATATTTTTGGCTACCGCTACAACATTAATATCAAATCTGCGAATGCTTGGCTACAAAACGAATATACGTATTCGAACATCGACTTTTTCTACGCGACCCAGCTTTCTTACACGAGTTTTCAACGCGTAGGCTACATGAAAAATGGCCGTTTCCCGACCAATTCCTACGGAAAAGGGCAGGAACATCATTTTTTTGATTATGCTTTTAAAGGTGGGATGACCTACAAATTCAATGGCCGTCATTTATTAAATGCCAAGATCAGCTATCAGACCAAAGCGCCTTTGGCCAATGATGCCTATATCTCACCAAGAGTAAGTGACTTCACTTTTGAAGACCTCAAAAGTGCGAAGATATTCTCTACAGATATTAGTTATGTCTTCTCCTTACCGAAACTAAATGGCCGTCTATCGGTATTTCAGACCAACTTTACAGATCTCATCAGCAGACAAAGTTACTATAACGATGCCGCCCGCACCTTTATCAACCATGGTCTAAAAGACATGAATCAGGTCAATAGAGGGGTAGAGCTCGGATTGACCTATAAGGTTGACAACAACTGGAGTGTTGATCTTGCCGCAACAAAAGCAGAGTATTATTATAGCAACAATCCAATGGGAGCACAGAACTCAGAGAATGGATTGATCAATAATGAGCGCGAAATGGTGTACCTCAACAACTATTATGTTGGTGGAATGCCACAGACCGCAGGAACTTTAGGTATCCGTTATTTCGTTGACTACTGGTTTTTCGGAGCAAACTTAAATTATGCCGGCGATATGTATCTATCGAAAGCTCCGCTTCGTCAGTTAGCGTCAAACTACAGCACGATTAATCCGTACGATCCGGAACTCGATGGCGCCTATCATACACTGACCGACCAGGAAAAGTTCAAAAATAGCACAACCGTCGACCTATCGATCGGCAAAATCCTTTATCTGAAGAATCGCAAGTCGATGAACTTCAATTTAGCGGTCAATAACGTATTAAACAACAAAAACATCCGAACAGGTGGTTTCGAAAATGCACGTCTGGATATTACGGCACCAAATAAGTTTGCGTCCAAATATTACTATATGCAAGGAATCAATTGTTTTATGAATGTATCCTATAGATTTTAATTTCCACAACGATGAATAAAAAAAATATACAAGCTGTCTATACATCGATGCTCTCGCTCATCTGTATTGGCCTCATCTTATTTACAGGAGCCTGTAAGCGCGATCCAGAAGCCCCCCTGTTGACTCAGCCGATCTATGACGGTCCTAATGCGAATACAACCATAGCCGAATTAAAAGAAAAATATGCAAACATTACCGATCCAAAAGTCATCGACGAAGATCTGGTCATTAAAGCAGTGGTGACCGGAAATGATATTTCGGGTAATATCTACAAGCAATTGTACGTCCAGGATGAAACTGCAGCCATCAATTTGGGAGTCGACCAAAATAGCATGTACACGACTTTCCGCGCAGGACAGGAAGTGTATATCAGCCTAAAAGGTCTATCCATGGTAAAATATGGCAGCGAACTGCAGATTGGATTCAGTGGAACCAATGCCAACCGTATTGCATGGGAAATCTTCAAAGAGCATGCAAAAGTCAGCGGATGGCCCAATGCGGCTAATTTAACGCCGTTGGAAGTCGACCTTTCTAAATTAGACGCTTCGATGGTCAACAAATTGGTCATTATTAAAAATGTACGCTTCAACAATGGTGGCATTAACGCCTTCGCGGGTGGAACAGCTACTGTCAGCGAAGTCGTCAAAGATGTCAATGGCAAAACATTAGATGTGCGCAACAGCAACTTCTCCAGTTTTGCTAAAGATATCCTTCCTAAAGGAAACGGAACACTAGTCGGAATATTAGGCCGCTACAATGGCGGATGGCAACTCTTCCTACGTGACAAAACAGATGTTATTGACTTTGATGGAACTGACGCCGGAACAACTCCAACGGACCCCGAAACCGGAGGAACAATCTTCAGCGAAACATTTGGTAACGGTACTTACCCAAGTGGCAACCGTCCAAAAATTGCAGATTTCACCGATTTCGACATGAAAGCTCCAGTGACCTACACCGAAGAAAGCAGTTCCGCCGATATTCGTACAGCAACTGGAATCAGTGCCTCGGTTTGGCTTCCGGCAAACAAAGATATTACACTCAAAATCGCTGGAATACAAACGGCCAGCAAAACGGACCTTACATTGAGCTACCAGCTTGTACCTAATATTTACAATGTTGGTGAAGCGACCAACCTCAATGCCATGAAGGTGAAGGTCAACGGCACAACTTATATGATTCCAAGCACACCAGTAGCAATCAACTCAACAGATGACCGCAATAAATATTACACGGTCAGTATTCCAAACATTACACCTGCCGCGACAAGTATCGTCGAATTTATAATGACTGGCGCCGACAATGCTTTTGGATTCCGTTTAGATAATATTAAAATTGTAAGCGCAACTGGCGGAAACGGTTCAGACAATACGATTATCGTTACTAAATAGATAAAAGATGAACTATAAACACATCAGCTATATTTTACTTCTCCTTTTATTTGCTGCACACCCGAGTTTCGCACAAACCAACCGTCGGGTTTATCCCATCGCATTCTACAATCTGGAGAATCTATACGATGCCGTAAAAGATTCTTCCATCAATGACGATGAGTTTACGCCAAAGGGTACCAACACATGGACGGAAGCAAAATACCAACAAAAAATAAAAAATATGGCACGAGCAATTCGTGCCATTGGTTCACCTAGTTCAAGCCTGGGGCCCATTGCTTTAGGGGTAGCCGAAATTGAAAACCGCCGTGTCCTCGAAGATCTGACCAAAGATCCACAACTCAGTGACTTGGGTTTAAAAATTGTACATCACGATTCGCCGGACCGCCGTGGTGTGGATGTTGGATTTCTGTATAACCCAGAATTCTTTACCCCATATCGCGATCAGGCGTATCCCTTTCATTTGCCAGAGAATCCCGGGTTCAAGACACGTGATCAACTATTGATATCCGGAACTATTGCCGGCGATACAGTGCATATCATTGTCAACCACTGGCCTTCACGCTACGGCAACAAATCTTCCGAATTACGTGAATTTGCCGCCAGCATTACCAAAGGGATATGTGACTCACTATATCGCGAAAATCCCGAAGCGAAGATTATTATCATGGGCGATTTAAATGATGATCCCAAAGATAAAAGTGTCAAGGAAGTATTACAGGCAAAGAAAAATCCACAGGATGTACCTGCTCAGGGCTTGTATAATACCATGTGGAAGTTTTACGATAAGGGAATTGGATCTCTTGGTTATCAAGGACAGTGGAACCTTTTTGATCAAATCGTTATCTCAAGACCACTATTGGAGAATAAAAACAAAGGCTTACGTTTTGTCAAAGCAGAAATCTTCAATCGGGACTTTTTGGTGCAACAGGAAGGCCGCAACAAAGGTTATCCGCACCGGACATTTTCAGGCGGCGTATTTATCAATGGTTACTCAGATCACTTTCCAACGTTGATCTATTTGGTAAAATAATATAAATGAAATCCGATTAACTCTTCTTAAACGGACTTAAAGATAGGAGCTCCTTATATACGAGCTCCTATCTTTTTTTGATCTCCCCAGTCTTCAGGAATCTTTCATTATACACAAAATATAAACTACCATTTAATCTCACGATTATACCATAGATCAAACACAATTTTTACTAGATTTAACACATGAAGCTTATCATATTTGATCTGGACGGAACATTACTAAATACACTACAAGATCTTGGAGACAGTTGTAACGCAATTCTACAACAAAACGGATATCCAACGCATCCACTCGTAGCCTATAAGAAATTTGTAGGCAACGGTGTACAGAAACTTATCGAAAGGGCGTTACCCGAAGAAGCACGGACAACAGAGACGATTACAACCTTACTTGCAGCTTTTAAGACATATTATGAACAAAAGCCGGTATCGCATACCAAACCCTATACAGGAATTATACCACTGCTACAAGAACTAAAATCCTTAGGTTACCTCATCTCCGTAGCGTCCAATAAATACCAGGAGGCAATCATCCCGCTGATGCAGCAATATTTCCCCGATATCCAATTTGATCTTGTCCTGGGCCATCGTGCTGGGCATCCAGCCAAACCGGATCCAGCTATTGTCTTAGACAGCCTCCAGACACTGGGAGTCAACAAACAAAATTGCTTTTATGTCGGGGATTCATCAGTCGATATGGATACGGCCAATAATGCTTCGGTAACAGCCATAGGCGTAACATGGGGTTTTCGCGATGAAGATGAATTAAAGGAACATGGCGCTCAATTTATTATCCACAGCCCAAAAGAGCTTCTTGGTATTATATAAGCGTATATTATAAAAAAGAAAAGCGGCACACAAATCAATCGTGATCCAAGTGCCACTTTGTTTAAAGCAGAAGGCTACATTTTCGCATCCATTAATTGCTCGCTTTGTGTTTTGGGATTACCCAATTTCATTTTTATAACAAAAGCTTTATTGGCCACAAATGATGCTGGAAGAACAACATCATAATAGGTGTTTTTATCAAGATCCAAACCAATATCGGCATGTTTTAGCACCAAGGACTGACCGTCTTGAAGCAATATTGCCTTTGTCGGGACTGCTGTTGCATTTTTCGGTACTGCAATACGAACAATATTATTGACAGGCCTATTAAAGACTGTAAGATAAAGGTTATCTTCTTTCTTTGTAAAATACCCCAGTTTAGATGGTGCAAGCCCAGCATGGCGCACACCATACACCGCTTCTCCATTGATCTTGATCCAATCGCCAATTTCTTTCGCTAGTTTGTCCTCTCCCGAATGCATCCGCCCATTTCCATCGGGACCAAAGTTCAAAACGAAATTACCGTTCATCGACACACAATTCATCAACATATCGATCAAATCATCGGATGTCTTCGTATAAATGCCAGACCAGTCCTTCATATAACCCCAGCCATTGGGCGGAATCGTCATGACACAGTCCCAATCACGTCCTTCCAACCAGTCAAACTCCTTCGGCATTTTCCGTTCCCATCCCTGTTCATAATCCCCCAGCATATCACCATTCGAATCGAAATGTCGTTTTCCAAATTCATCATTGCGAAAACGGCTACCGATAATTAATCCCGGATGTTTCTCGCGGAGTTCTTTTTCAAGTTTATAGGTAAACTCATAGGACTGAATCCAGGATTGATCCCAGGTACCGTCAAACCAAAATCCTTTTATCTGCGGATAGTTCTCAAGAAGCTCCAATAATTGATTACGTGTATATTCCAGAAACTTATTGAATTTTGCCTTTTCTTCCGGTGTAGACGGCGCCTTGCCCATATAGTTTGAATTATTCCATTCTAAGATCGAAAAATACAAAAAGACATCTATCCCTTCGGCTGTATAAGCGTCTACAACCTGCTTGACAATATCTTTTTTATAAGGGCTTTTCTTAATGGTATAATCTGTATATTTCGACGGCCACAAGGCAAATCCATCGTGATGTTTGGTAGTAAAAATCAAATATTTAGCACCCATTTCTTTAGCCTGCTTAGCCCATAGCCTTGCATCAAATCCTTTGGGATTAAATTGCTTGTATAAATTATCATAGGTATTCTTCCAGTCCTTTGGAGCTGTAGGACCGCTCCAGGTACGAATCCATTCCGAAGCAGCGGCCCCCTTTCGGGCACTCACCCCCTCCCACTCATTTCCGGGGATCGCATAGAGCCCCCAGTGGATAAACTGGCCCAAACCATAGCTACGGAACCGTTCCATCGCTTCATCTGTCCGATGCGCAGGTGTTAAAGGACCATATTTTACCTCTATTCTTTGTTCCACTTTTTTACGTGGCCCTGTCCATTGCGCAGAAGCGCTTTTTCCAGCCAGTAACGCACTACCGAGCACCAAGGTCGCCATCAACCTATTATAGTTTATCATATTTTTCTAATTGTTTATTCCAACGATTCTTATTTATTTCTAACTTATTCATGAGCAGATATTCTAATGCAACAACCTGTAAAAGCCCGTAATTGTCACACTCAAAACCGCCACAACTCAGCTCTTTTGTACAGGAAACGTCACAGGCACTCCACACCTAACCATCTAATACTAGACACAAATTCAGACTAATTAGGACTATCAATATACTGTTTCTGTGTTTTCTTCATAACAACCGGTTCAGGATGACTGTCTTGAAATGGATCAAAGTAATAAAGCCCCTGTTCGCGGTACAAGGCAAGATGTTTCTTTAACACGGTAGCGAACTGTTCAAAATTACGCTGCTTTCCAGGTGTCCAGGCCGCCTCAGCCAATGCTGCAATTCTTGGAAAGACGAGATAATCCAACCGGTTCATATCTGTCACTGTTTCTGTCCAAAGATTAGCTTGTATACCAAGTATCTGTTTTTTTCGGTTACCTAGGCTGTCTAATTGCTCTCCCGCAAAATTATAAACGTCTTGAATGGGATTAAACCCTTTGCCCCACTTTCTTCCGTAGCGATGATTTTCTTGCTGCACAAAATCAAAATATAAAGGCAAACGGGGTGTAAGGATAGCCTGATAGCCTTTTTCCAAAATTCTGTTGAGCTGCGCCGGTTTATCGTGACGCCACCACATCATGACAGTCTTGTCTTTGGCCAGCTTTGCTTCTACCATCTCATCCCAAACAATAACTTTTCCATTTATCCGGGCAACAGAATCTGCCATCCGCCGAATAAAGTATTCCTCGACTTCTTTATTGGACTTTAATCCTTCAGTCATTTTTAAATCCTGAACCTGCCGATCGTTATTCCAGGCATCACTGCCAAAAGCAACCTCGTCTCCTCCCAAATGCACGTAAGTCGACGGAAAAAGTATTTTTACTTCGCGCAGGACGTGAGTTAAAAAAGAATATGTTGTATTTTTTGCTGGGTGGAAAGTGAAATCAGGATGTTTCTCGTTGCCCCCACCCGATAAAAAGGGATAGGCGCGATTTGCGGCAGTCCCATGTCCCGGCATATCAATCTCGGGGATGACCTCAATATTACGTTCGGCAGCATAAGCTATAATCTCACTGATATCATTTTGTGTATAATATTGTGCGCCGGCATAAGGATCAAGATAATTACCGATACCTCCAATTTGAGTCAGCCAAGGATAACGTTGTATGCTTAAACGCCAAGCAGGTTCGTCCGTCAAATGCCAATGAAATTTGTTCAGTTTATAAAACGCCATCCAATCCAACAATGACTTTACTTTCTCCTTCCCAAAAAAGTGTCTCGACTCATCCAACATAAAACCACGCCATGCAAACTGCGCTTTATCTTTGATATTAACGGCCTCTAGCTCACGCTGATCACCTCTTTGCGCTGCAACGGACAGCAATTGATCTAAACTTGCAATTCCATTGACAAGTCCTGATTTATCCGATGCATATATCCGAATACGCATAGGATCTATCTGTAGACGGTAAGCTTCCTGTTCAAGCGCTTTATCCAGAACGATCACAATTCGGGCATCTTCGTCACTTGTCGCAGCATAGGACAAAATTCCAAAATCCCTAAGAAGGAGTTTTTTTAAATACAGTACTGTTGGTTCAAAAAGTGGATCGGCGGTAATCCCTATATTTCGGCTTAGGTTCAGTTTCCCTGTTCGTACCTCGTAATGCTGCGGACGAGGGATAATGGCTATCTGTGCCTCCACAAACTGTATCAGCAAGAATAACAAAAGGAATGTCCCTGTTAATCTACCTTTCATCTTTTCTAAAGTTGTCTTTCTACGCATTGGATAAATCTATTCTTACAAAGTACTTTCTCTGAATATGTTCAATCGCACATTTTTCAGTTTCGGTTTATGCTATAATTGGCCTACAATAGCAAGGGTAAGCTGTCAAATTGAGAACGAAGACCCTTGATATAAACTGTTTATATCCGTTTTCCCTGCATTTATCTTACCATACAATGGTAAAGAATTTATTATTTATTACCGTAGTCCAAGTATAGTCAATCGTTTGCGCAAATCTCGAAAACGTTGTAGTGCATGGACACAATAAAGCCAATAAAGAAATAAACCTATTTAAATTAGATATTTTTATCACTTATAATTAAAAACAAAAGCAAGTAATGGCTCCGCCGCAGACGGTCCAATTAGCCATTGTCGTTTTGTTAGCTATATTTGAAGACATAAATACAATATCCTAAGTTAAAACCGTATGATAAAAAAGATATTTTATCCCCTGATCTTGATTGGAATACTACTATTGAACGTACAGGCGCGAACCGTAGTTCCATTTAACACCAGCTGGACTTTCAAAAAAGGGCCTTTTTCAACATCGTCATTAGATTATAACCAACTCTTTGAAGGGAAATGGCAGCTTGTCAATTTACCCCATACCTGGAATGCAAACGACATGCAGACCAAGGAGATCAAGTCCGGTAGTTTAGGAAAAAACGAACGTTTTTATACCGGCGATGCTTATTACCGTAAATCATTTGTGCCCGAAACAGCCTGGAAAGGCAAGCGTATTTTTATTCGATTTGAAGGCGTCAATACCAATACCGAAGTCTACGTAAACAATCAACCTTTATCAGCCAAAGAAGGGAAAAATGACCTTACCTACGATAATACCCAGCGCAATGGAAGCTATAATTTCGTAGGCCGACATGAGGGGGGCTATTCGGCCTTTGTTTTTGAATTGAGCAATATGCTCCAATTTGGAAAAGAAAACGAGATTTTAGTCAAGGTAAACAATGAGGCCACTCCGCAAGTCATTCCTGTTAATCATACCCTTTTTCCCATGTATGGCGGCATCTATAGACCGGTTGAGCTTATCGTAACAGATGATATCAACATTGCGGTGAATGATTTTGCATCCAAAGGAATCTTTATCACACAAAAAAATGTATCCAAGAAAACAGCCGACGTCGCTGTAAAAATAAAAATAGACAACAAGTCTGGAAAGAAACAACCGATCGAATTGCTGACAACGGTTTTCGAAAAAGACGGATCGATTAAAGCCAAGCAAAGCACAGCGTACACGTTGCTGCCTCAAGGCCGTCAGATCGTTACGCAACAGATCCCGGTCAAAAACCCACATTTGTGGCAGGGTTTAGATGATCCATATCTCTATAAGGTGGTCACGCAGATCAAAAAGGATGGCCAGGTTATTGATGAGGTGACAGCACCACTTGGCCTACGCAAATTTGAGCTACGCACAGGAGAGGGATTTTTTCTGAACGACATTAAATACCCCTTACACGGTGTCTGCCGTCATCAGGACCGCTTAGGAAAAGGATCCGCCCTGAGCAATGCAGACCACGACGAGGACCTCGCCATTATCAAAGAAATGGGCGCAACATCGATCCGATTGGCACACTATCAGCAATCCGAATACTTCTATTCAAAATGCGACAGTATGGGGTTAGTGATCTGGGCCGAAATTCCATTTGTTAACCGCGTAACAACATTCGAAGAGAATAATGCGCAGCAGCAACTGAAAGAATTGATTCGACAAAACTTCAATCACCCTTCGATTTATATCTGGGGAAAGCACAACGAAGTGTATACACCTACGGCCTACACCGTTGATCTCACCACAAAATTAAATGATCTCGCCAAATCCGAAGATCCGGATCGATATACTGTTTCTGTCAGCGGTTATAATGTCATAGACCACCCGGTCAACAACAATGCAGACGTACAGGGCATCAACCATTATTTTGGATGGTACAATGGCGAACTGGAAAATAAATCAGCCAAAGAGGACGATGTCGCATCCTGGGCAAAACGTATCAGTGAAGAATTTAAAGATTACCGAATTATCTTTTCGGAATATGGTGCCGAAGCGATTCCCGAAGATCAGGCCGAAGAGGTCGGTAACTTTGGCAATCAATGGAGCAATCCTGCGTTTTTCCCCGAAGAATATGCGACCAAATTTCATGAGGTCCATTGGGGAGTAATCGCTAAAAGTCCGATTTTCTTAGGCTCCTATGTTTGGAATACCTTTGATTTTGCCACGCCGATCACCGCACTTAATGTCAATCCCCGAAATTATAAAGGATTGGTGTCCTTTGACCGTAAATTGAAGAAGGATGGTTTTTATTGGTACAAAGCCAACTGGAGCAAAGAACCTGTATTATATATTACACAACGCCGTATGATCAATAGAGGGAATGAAATCACAGCTGTTACAGTTTATTCCAACAGAGGAGAGCCTACATTGACAGTGAATGGACAGCTTATTAAAGGCGCCAAAATTGGTCAGACCAATGTACATTACATCTTCGAAAACGTGAAGCTAAAATTGGGTAAAAATATAGTGGAAGCGAAAATAAGTCCGAAAGATGGTGAGGTATTGACCGACAATATTGAATGGAACTATGACCCAGCGTATAAACAGGGACCATCGGGACCGACTAAATCAAAAACAGAACACGTAGGTCTATAGTTGACCGACAAAAGCCGGGTGTTTACCGAGATTGTTTCGAGATTGGCCTAATGAGCGTGGTCAGCGCGCTATTTCCGTCCTATCTTTGAGTCATCAAACAAGAAATAAAAAATTTAAAAAAATAAACATCATGGCAACTAAAACAACATTCAGCATCAACAGTAAAACAATTACTAAAGTTTTTCAGGATCTTTTCGATTCGTTCAAAAGCTCCCGTTTAAAAGTTTCCTCCAAGAATGGACAAGAATACTTAAATATCTCCTTGCTATTAGCTGTAATCATCGGAATTATTTTTCCGGTAGCCTTCATCGCATTGATTATACTAAGTCTGGTTGCGCCTATTGAAATTGCAATCCTTCAAGAAGTGAAAGAAGAGGATACAAATCCAAAGATGATTGAGCTTAAATAAGGGAAAATAAAATACACTTGTAAAAAAAGGGGATAGTCCATATGGACCATCCCCCTTTTATGTCGGCCGAATGAAATACCTTATTTCATTTCGATTTTATCAAATGGTTTAATAGGCGACAGATTAAAGGTAAAGTTCCCTTTTGAATCCACACCGCCAGCACCTCTGACACGGGCTTTAATTTCGTATTTCGATTTCGGATTGTAATCTGTTACGGTAAAATTGTAATAAAAAGGTTTAATCTTATTGGTGCCCCTAAATTTATCCGCTAGCGCATGGTGCCCATCCTCCGCAATGACACGTCCATCCTGCAATAATTCTACAGCATCAATCTCCAAGAAATTCTTGCCTTCAATAAAGAAGAACCCTGCTTGTGCTCTTCCATTATCATAAATTTTCTTCGTCACATCAAAATTCAGAAGACCATATTCTTCCTTGATATCGTTAGGTCCCCAGGATCCCGAAATATATCCGCCAGGACGATAATAATCGATACGCATGGAATCCAATCTTGGAAGATTTGCATCCAATCGACGACTGAATTCTGCATAATCCTTCGTTGATTTAGATGACCATCCAATTTCAGCTACAGCAAGTAATCGTGGGAAATTCTGCACGTTCAGGTCTTTAATATCCTGCGCCAAGGCAGTCCACATATTTCCCTGAACACCGAGGACAAGCTGATCTTCGGTCGGACTAAGTCCTGCAGAAGGATCAAATTCATACACTCTTTTCAATGAATTTATCTGGGGATAGGCCAAGTCAGTCATTGTACCATCATTACGATCAGCCTGGGTAATATCAAAATAGAGATGGGAAGCAGGCGTTGCCACCGCTTTAAACCCATCTTTAGTTGCCTCTTTGATCGCTTCCTCGCCAAGCCAGCTCATAATCGCCGTACTTTTTGGTAAATTTCCAGCGTCTGCTAAGATATCATTCCATCCTATCGGCTTCTTACCTTTCTGAACAATGATCGCTGAAACACGCTTTACAAAATAACTCTGCAGCGCTTTGACATCCTTGATATGCTGCTGCTTCATAAAATCTTGCACATGGGCCTCTTTTTCCCATAGATCATGCCGAACCTCGTCCCCGCCAAAATGGATATAACTACCCGGGAAGAGATTGGCAATCTCGGTAAAGACATTATCCAAGAATTCATACGTAAACTCTTTTGTTGGATCCAATGTATTGGGCGTAAATTGATTCCCCCAATAGCTCCAGGATGACACAAAAGGAAAAATATGATTAGGATATGAATTTTTGTTGACACCAAGTTCGGGATAGGCCAATATGGTCGGCCAGGAGTGTCCCGGCACATCGATCTCTGGTACGATGGTAATATTACGTTCACGCGCATATTGAACAACCTCCTTGATCTGCTCCTGTGTATAAAATCCACTGCGTTCTGCAGGCTGCTTTTCTGTCCGGTGAAAGACCGTCGCATTTTCCATTGTCAACTTTGGATATTTCTTTATTTCAATACGCCACCCCTGGTCATCCGTCAAATGCCAATGGAACGTATTCATCTTGTATAAGGCCATCACATCCAAATACTTTTTTACCGTATTGACATCAAAGAATGTCCGGCTTACATCTTTCATATAACCGCGCCAATGATAGCGGGGGTAATCTTTGATTTTTACCGCCGGAATATTCCAGGTTATTTCTTTCGTTGGGTTAATAGCCTCAAACGCCGTCGGCAAAAGTTGCCGTAGTGATTGCGCCGCATTAAAAAGTCCCAGCGGGGTTTTCGCTGTCATGGCCACTCCTCGGTTGGATACTTCAAGCTGATAGCCTTCATCATTCGGGATCGCAAGCTTACGGTCCAATCTAAATTCAATACTATTGTTAGCCTGCTTCTTTATTTTCAGGGGATAATGTGTTACCTTTCTCAGTTGCTCTACAAACAATGAGACATCTTTCAGATCACAATTTTTAAAGCTTAATGCCGTTTGTTCATTTAATTGAAACTGGCCCGTTCCCAAACTGGCCTCCTGAGGTTTCGGGATAATATCAATGCCAGACTGTGCCCGGATCCCCTGTACAAAGAGAAGAGACAAAGCTGCCGAAAAAAAGATTTTTTTCATTAAAATTTAAGTTTTTATTTCTAAATAAATGGAACGCAAAAAGACCATTTAAAGGTTTATCTATGCAAAATAAAAAATAAAATAGGATCATTCGGCATCAACTTTCAATCAAACGATTGTGTAAGATTTTCAAAAAGTAGCTCCTTGTCTACATGACAACCAAGCGGATATCATTTTTTAGTCTTAAATTTGATTTCCAGACAAAACAAATTGGCTATAGTTAACTTATTGGGGTGAAAGAACAATAACGTGAAAAACAGTAGAAAACTATTTATTATCAGGACAATTTTAATTGCCTTCCTGATTCTTTCCTTGGTTTATATCGGCTCGATATTTACCTATCAATATATTGAATATCAAAAGACCGAAGCCCGTTTAAATAAAGCCTACAGTTCTAAAAACCAACTGACTGATCTTTTTTATGAGCTCTTCTCCTCCTACAATTCGGCGGGAAATGCTTTCCGATCCTATACAGTTGATTTCAGTGCAGAAAACCTAAAAAATTATAGCAATAGTTTAGATACGCTACGATTTTATATTGACTCATTATCCACGTTATCTTCCAAAAAAGGACTTACTTTCTCTACGAATACTTCCTTAGAACAAAATATCTCCCTCTCAGACGAGTTTGCCCACATTAAACAATCTGTTGACAACATGATTTTTCTAGCCAAAGACTCGCTGTCACTCTTGACCAAAACAAATAGAAGTATTCGCCCGGGCAATAATCGGATATTAGCAGATTCTGTTATCAATAAAATATTACGAGATACGGCACTTAATGTAAGTAAGAAGGATACCATTATACGAAAAAAAGAAAAACTCTTCACCCGTATTTTCAAGGCCAAGAACGATACCTTGGTCGCAGATAAGCTTGAACAGAATTTCAACGTAAACCAAATCAAGGCAATACATAGTCAGATCGAAAGTTTGATCGAACAGAACGAAGTATTTCACCGACAAGATTTTAGTAAGATTCGCCGTTCATTTGCTGAGCTCCAACAAAAGGAAAGGCAGCTTCTACAATCTAACTACACACTATTCAGTACAATCAGTACAGCCTTACTTCGCATTAAGAGCCATGAAGATGAGACACTGCGGGCAGCTGAAATACAAGATTTTAAACTCTATAGGGAAAACTCATCCATATTTGGAAAACAGGTCATCGCTTCCATTATCCTCATGATTATTATGGTGACACTCCTGTTGTCCTATCATTACAATACGCTCGTCTATGAGCGTAAACTTACGGCTGTCAGAGATTACGCATTGCAGACAGCGAAGGAGAAGGCCAGTGTATTAGCCAATGTGAGTCATGATGTACGTACACCGGTCAATTCTTTGGTCAGTGTTATCGACTTACTGAAGAGCAATGCTGCAAATAATAGCATCAATCCCGCTCTATTAGACTCTATTACACAAGATATCCATGTAATCAATGAAACCGTTGAAGATATTCTGAATCTCGGCAAACTAGAGTCCGGCACACTAGAGATTAAGGCTGAATATTTTTCACCAACCCAATTGCTCGCGAATCTCATTAAAATGCAACAGGCTCAAGCAGACAAAAAAGGGTTAAAACTCATCAGTTCTCTTGATATCGATACAGACATCCTCATCAAAAGCGGAACCTACCGTGTACGTCAGATTGTTTCCAATCTCCTGAGCAATGCGATTAAATATACCGATAAAGGACAAATAGAGGTAAGAGCCTTTATCAGCAGAGATCAGAGTCCCCAATTACATATATTGGTCAATGATACAGGAAAAGGTATTTCGGCAAAAGATCAAGAGCATATTTTCGAACAGTATTATATGACCGATCAGAAATCCAGGAATAGTTTCGGATTGGGATTACATATTTCCAAGCTTATGGCCGAACAACTAAATGGGACGTTAAGTGTAAGTAGTCAACAAGGCAAGGGATCAACATTTACATTAATCGTTCCGTTCAGCGAAGAAAAGAAAAACAGGAAACAAATCACAAGTTTAGACCAGCTTCCAAAAGACCTACGCTTTGTCGTTATTGATGATAATCCGATCAACAATCTATTCGTTAAGCAAGCATTGCAACATTTCGAGGATGTAAGAATTTATCAGGATTCATCAGCGGCGATTGCCTATCTAAAAGAAGATAGAACGGATATTATTATCACTGATTTAAAAATGCATGGAGCTACTGGCTGGGACATTTTAAATACCGTCAAAGACAACAATATTGCACAAGGGTGGAATAGTAAAGTTATTGCACTGACATCAGACGAATCCCAAGTCACCATGCAAGCCCCGAAAGGACAGCTATATCAATTTGATGGCATTATGACCAAACCTTTAGATAAAGCTCTCCTTGCTCAGATCATAGCAAAGATTTTGTAAACTTGTTAGTCAAAAAAATAAGGGACCGTCATTCAATTGGCCCTTATTTTTTTGACTCCTCATCATATTTTCTTTTGGTATCCCGGTAAGCGCAATTCTCTAGAATATCTTAGTAAAAACTGACTAGCGCGATTAGCTTCCTATCAAATAGGCTACTTCCTTCTCGAGGTAACTCTAGTTTTATAACTTAGAGCCGATTGCCTTCTACTTAGGCAAAGTCACAAACCTAATTCGGATACTACTTATAGCCAACAGACACAAGGATAGGGGGGCTTCTTGCGATAGTCCCAAACAAGCTTTCTCCATATTCAAGCAATGTCCAGCAGAGGGAGGATAAGAGCTCCTTAAAACAGGATTAAGGTAACCTACCTACTGTCTACTTCCCAGTCTTATGTCGACAATCGTTCAAGATACGGAGGTTATACAGCCATTGTAACAAAGAATTTGAATGAGGAATATCCAGTACCTTTACATCAGCTTTTATAATGCAACCATGAGTTCCAGCAACTGGATCTAGCTGGGCTGTCCTTATGTTAAAGCCCCACCGTCAGAATTCGAAGTACCCTGAAGTCAGTCGCCCTTGCTGCATAATATTTCTGTTAAGACCAGATAAGGTCAGCAACCATCCTGATTAATATTCAGGATAGGAATAGAAGCGGGATCCGCTTATCCACGATGCATGCTGTGGTTGTAGGTATGCATCAGGGGAGATCCGGTACAAGGGAAATAGCGGTAAAGGGATCAGCGGAGATAGCGGCAAGCGAGCATTGGGTTTAAGGGATATAACGGTTCGTCATACCACTATGGCAGAATGACGCCAGGGAAATACGGAAGTACCTAAAACGAAGAAGCCCTCGACTGTTTCCAGCAAGGGCTTCCGTGTAAAAAAAGGCACCGACCTACTCTCCCACCTGTTACGGCAATACCATCGGCTCTGGCGGGCTTGACTGCTCTGTTCGGAATGGGAAGAGGTAGACACCGCCGATATAGGCACCTA
>JALAGS010000050.1 GCA_022712315.1 Sphingobacterium sp.
ATAAAATTTTCATAAAAAAGCAAGTTTTGTAGCTTTTTTATGACACTAAAATTAAACTTAAATCATTTGTAAAATCGTGGTAAAAATTACTAATTTAAAGTTATCCACATTTATAAATCAAAGAAAAACAACAACTTACAAACACGAATCATCAGCAAACGCATTCTCTGACAAACTTTTGCCCAAAATGTGGAAAAGTCAAACTACCGCATCGAAAGAAAATATAAGATATTTGTTAAGCTAATGAAAGAATTGGCAACTCAACGAAGTTTTTAAGTATCGAAATACAGACCTTTCTTTTAGTGAATTGTCTATTTTAAACGGCCAGACTAACCTGACATCTGGCTCCCCTATTAAAATTGATACCATTAACTTCGTCCGGGGTTTTCTATAAAGATTGGAATAAAAAAAATAAACAAGTAAACATGGCAAGAATTATCAAATTTGAGAAAAACGATTGTGCTCCTTGTGCACAAGTATCGGCTTATTTGGATCAAAAAGGTATCCAATATGAAACGGTTAATCCTTTTGATGAACCAGACTTGGCCGCAAAATTCAAAATCCGCACGGTACCTACGGTAATTGTGTTGGAAAATGAAGAGATTCAACACCGTATCATTGGCTTTAAACCAGAAGAATTGGCTGCCATTGCACTTTAATAAATTCAGCGTATCATTAAAATTAAACAGCAACATGATACACATTTATTATGACTCCAGAACGGGGAACGTACAACGTTTTATGGATAAAGTAGCTCAGATAACGGGTTGGCAAATCCATAAGATCACCGCCGATTTAACGGTCAAAGAGCCCGGCCATTTGGTCACTTTCACCACAAATTTTGGACAGGTGCCCGAAAACACACAAGAATTCATGAAACGCGAAGCTAAAAATATCTATTCTGTTACTTCCAGCGGCAACCGCAACTGGGGACCGAATTTTGGTCTAGCAGCTGATCGCATTTCACAGGATTTCGACATTCCACTGGCGTTCAAATTTGAACTGTCCGGAACAATGGAAGATATTAATCAATTTATTGACATCTTAAAGAACTTTTGCGATGGTAGCAAACGAAGTAGCAAAAAACTGGATATTGCTTAATAATGAAATCATGATTAAGCATGATGACGAATTCAGCTTACATAAAGATAAGGAAGCGGTTCGTGCATATTTCTTGGAATATGTAAACAAGAACACCGTGTTCTTTTACACATTGAAAGAAAAAATAGACTATTTGGTAGAAAACAATTATTATATTGACTTTTACCAATGGTTTACATTTGAAGAAATGGAAGAGGTATTCAACTATGTATACGCTAAAAAATTCCGTTTCGAATCTTTTATGGCAGCCTTTAAGTTCTTCCAGAGCTACGCTTTACGTGACGACTCTGGTGAAAAGTTCTTGGAACGCTATGAAGACCGTGTCGTTGCTGTTTCCCTATTCTTGGCAAGAGAAGAAGGTGTTAAAAAGGCAATTGAATACGCAGAAATCATGATCAATCAAGAATACCAACCAGCGACACCTACATTCTTGAATGCAGGAAAGAAACGTTCTGGCGAATTGGTATCTTGTTTCTTGGATGAAATCGGAGACAACTTAAATGGTATTGGTTACGCTGTTGATTCCGCGATGAAGTTATCTTCGATCGGTGGTGGTGTATCCTTCAATATTTCCAAAATCCGTGCTCGCGGCGAGGCTATCAAAGGCGTGGAAGGTCGCGCCGGCGGTGTACTTCCAATTATGAAAATTATGGAAGATACTTTTTCCTACGCCAATCAATTGGGCCAACGCCCAGGTGCAGGTGCAGTGTACCTTAATATTTTCCACTCCGATATTGAAGAGTTTTTGGATTGTAAAAAGATCAATGTTGACGAAAAGGTACGGATCAAATCCTTATCTATCGGTATCATTGTACCTGATAAATTCATGGAATTAGCGGAAAAAGATGAACCTTGTTACTTAATTTATCCACATACTGTCATGCAGGAATATGGCCAGTTCTTGGATGAAATGGATATGGACAAGATGTACGACGAATTGATCACGAATCCAAACGTGAAAAAGAAAAAGATCAATGCCCGTCACCTCTTGGTTAAGATTGCACAGACACAAAAAGAATCAGGTTATCCGTATATCTTCTTTAAAGAGAATACCAACCGTGTCCATGCGTTGAATGAAATCGGTCAGGTGAAATTCTCTAACTTGTGTACCGAAATCATGCAGGTATCTCAAGTATCGGATATTGAGATCTATGGCAAACAAGACACCATTCGTTACGGAATTTCATGTAACCTCGGTTCGTTGAACATTGCCACAGTGATGGACAACAAACGTATCAAAGAAACCGTAAAAACAGCGATGCGTGCTTTGACAGTAGTTACAGACGTGACCAACATCGACATGGTTCCATCTATTGCAAAAGCAAACCGCGAATTGCATTCTGTAGGACTCGGCGCAATGAACCTACACGGCTATCTTGCAAAGAGCTTCATCATGTACGAATCGACCGAAGCATTGGATTTTGCCAATACCTTCTTTATGATGATGAACTATTATTCATTGGAAGCATCGATGGAAATTGCAAAAGAACGGGGTAAAACTTTTGTTGGCTTTGAAAAATCAGCCTATGCAGATGGCACGTATTTCAACAATTACGTAAACCGCGATTATATGCCTAAAACAGCTAAAGTAGCGGAGTTATTTGAAGGAATACATATTCCAACAGTAGAAGATTGGTTGGAATTAAAAGCAAAAATCAAAGAACATGGTATTTACCATGCTTACCGTTTGGCTATTGCTCCAAATCAATCGACTTCGTATATCATGAATGCAACCGCATCAGTTATGCCAATCGTAGATATCATTGAGGTACGTGAGTATGGAGATAGTACAACTTACTATCCAATGCCATACTTGACAAACGATAATTATTTCTATTTCAAATCGGCCTATGACATGGATCAATTCAAGGTCTTAAAATTGATCTCGGTTATCCAACGCCATATTGATCAGGGTGTATCTACAATTTTGCATACAAACTCAAAGGATTCGACGAGAGATTTGTCTAGATATTATATCTATGCACATAAATTGGGATTGAAATCCCTTTATTATACACGGACAAGAAAATCGACCATCGACGAATGTGTTTCTTGTTCAGCTTAATTTTGAGATTTTAGTATTTGGATATATAATGGAAGAAAGTCAAAAGTTGCCTACGCCATTGGTAGCTTTTGGCTTTTCTAAAAACAATAGGCCAAATACATGATAATAAATGCCTAATACTTTAAACTAAAAATGAGTAAAACATATAAAGCTGTCAACTGGAATACCCCCGAGAACGATTATGTATTGATGTTCTGGGAACAAAATATCCGTCAATTCTGGATCGATACGGAATACATTCCATCAAAAGATATCGATAGCTGGAAACGTATCAGCCCAGAAATGAAAGATGCGTATAAGAAAGCTTTAGGCGGATTGACCTTATTGGATACCCTTCAAAGCCATACAGGGATGCCTAAAATCATCGATCATATCGACACCTTACAGAATAAAGCTGTATTGTCGTATATGTGTATGATGGAAGCTATCCATGCAAAATCGTATTCCACTATTTTCACGACAGTTTCTACAACCGCCGAAATAAACGACATTTTCGAATGGGTCCAACAAAATAAATATCTTCAATACAAAGCAGAAACGATTGATGGCTACTACCGCGCGATCGATAAAGAAGATGCTTCGGACGAAGAGATTTATATGGCGATGGCTGCTTCCGTATTATTGGAGTCATTCTTATTCTACTCTGGATTCTTCTTGCCATTATGGTTATGTGGACAAGGTGAAATGGTTGCTTCTGCCGATATCATTAAGAAAATTATCGCCGACGAATCTATTCACGGTGTATTCGTTGGATTAATAGCGCAAGATCAATTCAAAAAATTAAAAAATCAAGATCAGGTAAAAGCTCGTTTCCTGGCCTTGCTTTATAATTTGTATGAAAATGAGCTGAAATATACAGAAGAGATCTATACTGAAGTTGGTTTAACAGCTGAAGTAAAAGAATATGTTCGTTATAATGCAAACAAAGCATTGATGAATTTGGGCTTTGATCCGATCTTCGAAGTAAAACAAGTCAACCCGATCGTATTGAATGGATTGAATACTGAAACGACACAACACGACTTCTTCTCCAAGAAATCAACTAACTACGAAAAAGCAACGGAAATTGTCCATCTAAAAGATGATGACTTCAAAATGGATGTGGTCGTAGATATATAATATTGACGATCCCGTCAAAGAAAAAGCCCCAAAGAAATTTTCTTTGGGGCTTTTTCTTTGACCGATAGCTACTATTGTTGAAATGCTTTAATCGCCTGTCCGCGCCATGCGGCATCAAGCGGAGCACCAAGTAACCAGGTTAATGTAGGTGCGATATCATAAATCATCAACGTCTCCTTAATTTCTTTTCCTTTAGGTACGCCCGGTCCAGTCATTACCCAGGGGATCTCTACCTCAGCCAGCGATTTACCACCATGTCCTTTTCCTGTACCACCATGATCGGCAGCAATAACGAAAATCGTTTCATCTGCGATTCCCGCATCTTTTACAGCCTGCTGTAAGGTACCTATGCGTCTGTCAACCTGCTTTAACTCGGCATAGTATTCCGGTGTATTGTGTCCAATATTATGCCCTACACCATCAGGTTGGTCAAAGTGTACAAACATAATCGTCGGTTTCTCCTTTTTTATGATATCCACGGTGGTATTCAAAGCCGCTTCATCATCATCTTTGGTATTAATGACCTTTTGAACGACTTTGTTATCGATCAGATAACCTGATCTCCCGCCTATCCAATGAATCGCTCACATGCTAGATCAACATCATATTTTACAAGTCACGCAGATAATAAGGGATCAGTATCCAGCTTTTGCCAAACGTGCATACATTTCGACAAAAGCACATTGATCGAGCAGCCATTTCGATTTATGTTGATCTTTCAGGGTCCAGTCTGCACTAAATAATCCTTCTTTATCGCGCATATGCTGCCAGGCAAATTCAAGGTTCTTCGCAAAAACTGCAAGGTACTTTTGGTCACCGTTCACTAAAGCGAGCTCTATGTAACCACGCATCATTACCGCATGAAACCACAAATTGCTATTTTTCAATTTTGGAAAATCCAATTTCTCCTTCGTTTCGAAAAAATAGCCTAAACAAGCCTCGGCCAGCTGTTGTGCATCCTCGAGGTACCGGTTATTTTTCGTTAACTTATAAAGCAATGCAGCTGCCTGCAACATTTGTCCGGCGTTGTACGAAAACTTAGCTTTTCCAATCTTTCCATTGAGCTGCATATTGTCCCAATATAACTTATCTTCGGGATCCTGAAGATTTCTTTTTGTCCATTCATAAAGACGCTCCCCTTCTTGCAGATAGTACCTATCATTGGTTGCCATAAATAACTTCAGTGCAAATACACTTGCTGGTGCATTCGAACAGGTATTTTTAGATTCCTTTTTCTGTTCACACCAATAAATGCCACCACCTAATTTATCATCCTCCCCACTCTTTACAAAATTCCAGATCTCTTTGGCCGAAGACAGGTAGTTTATTTTTTTTGTATGGATATAGCTATCTGTAAAATCGATACCCAACCAGATATTATCGTCATAAAAACGATCCGAGGGCGGAGCTGTATTTAAATAAGAAGCATAGCCAATAGGTGACCTACTTTCATCCCTATATTCCTGTAAGCCCATCAGGACTTTTTTGTCAAGTATGAACTGAAATGCCTTTTTTGTTTTTGGCAATTCCATCAAGGCATTTACAGCTGAGAAACTACCCGAGAAAGGCCATAGGTAAGCATATTTCTTTTGCTGCGCTGCCTGTTGATTATTATCCAGATAATCAGCTTTGAAGTTTTCATCAAAGGGATATTTTTCAGCCAAGAGCTGATTCTTGGTATTTCCAAACTTGCTATAGATGCTATCTAAAGTTTGGATAGCATAGTTTTGAAAATTATTTTTTTGTGCAAATAAGGTTACACCAATAAAGTTCAAAAGAAACAACGTAAAATATCTTTTCATGTGTTTTAGGTAAAAGAATAGTAGATACCTATGCGGCATCTACTATTCCTGAACATTAATAACCAGGGTTTTGTTTTAAATTGGGATTCATCGATATCTGTTGCTGAGGTATTGGATACACTGTTTTGCTGTCAGAAGAAGGTTTATGATCCCACCACGTTGCTGTATGAAATTTGCCGAAGCGGATTAGATCCTCCCTTCTAAATCCTTCAAAAATAAATTCGCGTCCTCGCTCTGCCAAGAGCTCGTCAAGTGTCAGTGTGCTTGTGGTATACTTTGCTTCATTCCAGTCTGCATCAGAAAAGGCTCTCTTTTTACAACTATTAATCAAATCGACAGCTTCTTGCGAAGGGCGTCCTCCATTTTTTCGCATCAATGCCTCGGCTTTCGCAAAATAGATCCAACTTAAACGATAGACGTTCCAATCCGTATTGTTATAATTTGCATTCGCAGGTATTTTAACACCGTTGACAGTACCCTCAACAGAGTTACCAAGCTTATATTTATTAAATCGGATACCACTATTCTCTTCTCCATCGCTCATGGTAGAAGACGTACCTCCAGTCTTAGCCCTTCGAATATAATCAACAAAAACAAGCTGTTCTCCTTTGTATTCCTCCGAACCTTGCACAATTTTACCGTCCACAAACTTAACCATAGGTCCGCTTAAAAACCATTCTTTTTTTCGCAAATCTTTTTCGTTATATTGATCGAAAACACCCGGAATTAACACAATACCGTTATTGCCAGTTCTTCCCCCACCATAGATCTCGCTTTGTACAAAATGATAAAATTCCCCTGGAAATCCAGGTTCAAAGTCTGCTGTCTGATAATCGTAGGCAATTGAAAAAATAGTTTCCTTAGACATGTCATTGGTCGGCACATAGGAATCTGTTAAATTTGGATCTAATGCCATGGCACCATTCAAACCTCCTCCAGCGCCCGATATCAATTTATCAGCAGCCGCAATACAATCGTCCCATCGCGGTTGACCAGACCATCTTTCAGCATTCAAATATAGTTCAACGAGCATTGCATAGCCTGAAGCCTGAGAGACTCTTCCCAGCATACTTTTTGTTAATTTAGGGGCTGAACCAATGTTATCTAAAATTTCCTTTTCAATAAATTCAAAAACCTCTTTTGTAGAAGAAGGTAGAGGCAAGGGCTCCTCTGCTGAACTCGGGGCTTTGGTAGTTATTGGAATATTGCCGAATAAATCCATTAGCTTTAGATAATGTAATGCCCGTAAAAGCTTTAGTTCAGCAATAAACTCATTCTTTTCAGCATCTGTTATCCCCATGCGAGCCACGTCAGATTTTTCGAGAATATCAATGGGGCTATTACACAAACCTACTCCCCAATACATCAATACCCATGCGTTGTTTAACCCACCTTCATCTACTGTCCAAGTATGATAATGCAGCCTTTTCCATTTGCCTCCATCTTCTCCATGCCGCCCTTTGGTCGGCCAGGCCAATTGATCTGCGGATAATTCTGCTGGCCGCCACCATCCATCCTGCCCTGATGGTGATATCCACGCATTTGCATGCGTGTATGGACGCAATACAGCTGATATAACCTCATTCTTATTTTTATAAAAATCGTCCGCTACAATGATATCATAAGCGTTTTCATCTAAATTTGTACAACTTGATGCATTAATTACGCAAGCTAAAAATAAAATCTTAACAATATTTTTCATAATACTATCTATTAAAAACCAAAATTTACACCAAACAAAAACGATCTCGTATTGGGATAAGGTCCTCTACTATCAATACCTAAACGTTGTCCATTTACTTCATTACCCAGCCCCGTATCCAATACAAAATCAGGATCATTCCCTGAATACCCTGTTATTGTTGCCAGATTTTGAGCCGTCAAATATATGCGCACATTATTCACCCAAGTGTTACTTTTCAATTTAAATCGATATCCCAATGTAACTTCATCAATTTTTAAGTGACTACCACTTTCCAAATAGTAATCAGAATACATATAGGTATCATTAATATCTTTATATTTGGTGAAAGCATCTCTCAAAAGATTCTCTGACCAGACCTTATTGCCATAAGAAAGTGCCGTTGTATTTAAGATATCATAATCGAATTTACCCCGCATAAAAATTCTCAGATCAAAATTCTTATAGGAAAAATTATTCGTCCAGGAAATATAATATTTGGGGACTGCATTTCCTATTACCGCTAAATCAGAAGAATTCAAATCATCTCTTGAATTATTAATTGCATCATTGTGCACAGCTTCGCCATTTCGGTTATAAAAAAGCCATTTTCCTTCATCATCAAATCCGGCAAATCGTTTACCAAAAAATTCACCGATCTTGTGCCCTTCGTACGTTGTGAATGCATCGCCCAATGCTCCTGCTCCGCCGATTGCACCAAATGTTTTATATTTTACTTTAAATATATCATTCGAATAACTATCTAAAACATTTTTTAGCGTACTAGCTGTAAAATCCATGTTCCACTTAAAATTCTCACGATCTATAGCACGATAGCTAAGCGCTAGCTCAATACCCTTTGAAGAAAGTGTACCTACATTGGAATATATATTATTTCTTATATAAGGAGGCTGTGGGGTAGTATATGTATCCAAAAGATCAACAGTTTTTCGTTGAAAAACATCAATTGAACCTGAAAGCTTATTGCTCAACATTGTGAAATCAACACCGATATTTGTTTCCTTCTTCGTCTCCCACCGCAAGTTTGGATTCGGATTACGGTCGGGTCCGTAGGTTTCTCGGTAGGACTCATCAGGGAACAGATATTTTCCTCCTCCCCCCAAAGTTAATCGAGAGGCATTATTAGCAAAGCCCGTATTTCCCGTTTCGCCATAACCTGCACGTAATTTTAAATTATTTATAAAACCGATATCTTTCATAAAATCTTCATTGCTGATGTTCCACCCCACTGATACTGCCGGAAAGCTCCCCCATTTGTTATTTGCTCCAAATTTAGACGAACCTTCACGCCTTAGAATAAACTGAGCCATGTACTTATCCGCGTAGGTATAATTTACCCGGCCAAAAAAGGCGATCAAAGTATTGTCATTCTTATAGCTGTCCATATTAGCACGTCCATCCCGAAGCGCTTGTCCTTCCGACAAATTATCTTCATGGAAATTATTATTTATAAATCCCCTATTGTCTGCACTTTGTCCCTCATCTTTCTCATAACGATAACTATATCCTGCTAACGCTGTGATTGCATGTTTTTCGGCAACGGTAGTGTTATATTGAAGTGTCGGTTCAAATGCATATTTTTCATTCAATAGATTGGATTTGGAAGCATATCCCCCACCCGGATAGTCTTGATCTTCTAAAGATGCTTCACTATTGAGCGCTCTATAAGCACCATCTGTATAGGAATTACGTTGTACCGACCCAAAAACACTGGCCTTTAATCCCTCAATTATATTTAAATCTGCTTTTCCGTCTAAAGAAGATGTCTGTTGTTTCCGATAACTTGTTTCAGTAAACAATCGAGCAAATTCATTTGTACTCGTTCGGTCATAACGAAAAGATCCATCATCGTTATAATTTGAGAGCGTCGGATTTTTCGTAGCTTCACTTTCCCAGCCACCACCGCCTAACAAGTTCGCATTGTTCGTATTGGTAGCGATATTGAGGAGAAAATTCAAACGATCGTTAAAGCCCTTCTGGTTTATACTCGTTCTCACTGTATATTCCTTTCTTGAATTTTCCTTTGCAATACCTTCCAAATTTCGGAAATTGACACTTCCACGATAGGTAGTTGATTCATTACCTCCAGACAGTGAAAGGTTATGATTTTGTGAAAAATTATCTTTATTAATCAATTCATCAAAAAAATCGGTAGAATGGCCAAAATCAGTTTGTTTTAGCTCACCAGATGCAATCTTATCCCTAAACTCTTGTGGAGTTAAAAAATCAGGTCTATTATAGACAAAATCTTTGCGAAAATAACTGGAATAGTTGAATACCGATTTACCAGGTTTTCCCCTTTTTGTCGTAATCAGAATGACACCGGCATTGGCGCTTGTTCCATAAATCGCAGCACCAGATCCATCTTTCAGCACATCTATAGACTCAATATCATCTTGTTGTAGTAGATCCGGATTACCTCCAGGTATCCCATCAATAACAAACAATGGACTGGCACTACCAGTGACAGAAATCGCGCCCCGCAATTGAGTCGCTACACCTGAATTAGGATTTGACCCACTTCTAGACACCTGCAATCCCGCGACCTTTCCTTGAATGAGATCCAACGGGTTTCTCGCGCCGCTTTGACGAAATTGGTCTGCACTTACATGGGCTACTGAAGAAGTAACTTCCCTTATTTTTTGCGTACCATAACCGACAACTACAACCTCTTCCAACTGACTTTGGTCTTCTTCCAATTGAACAGAAATGGTATCGCCAGAAACTGTAACTTCTTTCGCTTTGTAACCAATTGAAGAGACAACCAACACGTCTCCCTGTTTAGCATCCAAAGAAAAATTACCTGACACATCTGACTGTGTCCCCTTCGATGTTCCTTTAACAGTGATGTTTACACTTGAAATTGGCTTTCCATCAGCATTCAAGACTTTTCCCTTAATTTGGTGTTGGGGCTTTTTCGATTCCGTTAGAAAAGAGTTGCTTAACATCCTTTGAGAAGAGACAGTAGCCTGCGCATGCTGCATTGCTCCTGCGATAAAAATCAAAGATAAGAATAGCTTAGATTCTCCTTTTAATCGCACAACTGTTTTTAAATCAATTTTGCTCATATTTTTATTATGGTGATTAGTATATAAAACGATTTAGCTTATTGGCAAAGGCATTTTTATTTATTATTATTTATAATAGTTGCCGAAAACAGTGATTATTGTGTTATTCAATACACATCATTATATCGGAAACATTTAGTATTAAATATTAATTGAGTATCGGCACGTGATTCAAAATCGCCATCCTATATCAGCAAAATCGGTTTTGCTAAGAAAGTAA
>JALAGS010000051.1:0-15000 GCA_022712315.1 Sphingobacterium sp.
ATTTATCGCTTATAATATTCAACTGTTTGACTGCTAAAGAGCTAAAGGGTTTAATTTTTTTTCTGATTCTTGACAATTTAACTCCGCGGTAGCTGATTTATTATGCAGTACCCATTCCTCAAATTTATTTTAAAATGATAATTGTATGATAAAACAAAAAGATGTATGTTTTGTTTTACTAGTGACATTAATAAATTTAAAAGAATAAAAATTATATTATGCCAATCTTAATTCACTTGGATAAAATAATGAAAGAGAAAAAGATGTCGCTTAACCAATTGAGTGACAACGTCGGAATTACCCTTTCCAATCTTTCAATCATTAAGAATCAAAAGGCGAAGGCATTGC
This sequence comes from Sphingobacterium sp., assembly GCA_022712315.1. Classification (GTDB taxonomy): domain Bacteria; phylum Bacteroidota; class Bacteroidia; order Sphingobacteriales; family Sphingobacteriaceae; genus Sphingobacterium. Next base: position 349 of record JALAGS010000051.1, read on the forward strand.
GATTAGATACGCTTGAAGCGATATGTAAAGCACTGGACTGTCAGCCTGGTGACCTGCTGCAATACTATGATGGAGGGGATGAAAAAGGCTAAAAGCGATAGCCTTTTAAAAAATCCACTACATTCATTTTTTTCTTGCCTTCTAACTGAAGGTCGGAAATGACAATATAACCGTCTTGCGCTGCAATTTTTAAGAAACTTTTCTTGTCTGTTTCTATGGTTCCTGGTATTGTCGGTGTATTGACAAGTTCTTTTTCTGTGCGATAGATTTTTAGTACCTTATCATTTAAAAGCGTAAATGCCGCTGGATAAGGGCTTAAACCTCGAATGAAGTTATAGACCTGCGCAGTGGGTTGATCCCAGTTTATTTTACAGTCTTCCTTGAAAATTTTTGGCGCATGTTTGAGCGAGGTTGCTGCAATAAGATCATCCTGTGGTTTAGGCTGCAAGGTTCCTGCTTTTAACTGCTGAATCGTCTGAATTAGAGTTTCAGCCCCTGCGACCATGAGCTTGTCGTGAAGATCACCCGCATTGTCAGTTTCTTTGATGGCAACTTTTTTTGATAATAAGATATTTCCAGTATCAATTTCGTGTTGTAGTAAAAATGTCGTTACGCCAGATTCTTTCTCTCCATTGATGATCGCATGATTGATTGGCGCTGCACCTCGGTACTGTGGCAGAAGGGAAGCATGGACGTTGACCGTCCCAAATTTAGGCATATTCCAGACCACCTCCGGAAGCATGCGAAATGCCACTACAACTTGAAGGTCTGCCTGGAAACTTCTGAGTTCGTTCAAAAATGCTTCATCGCGAAGTTTTACTGGTTGTAGAACTGGGATGTTATGCTGTGCTGCAAATATTTTGACAGCTGATTCATGTATTTTTTGTCCACGTCCTGCGGGTTTGTCCGGTACGGTAACAACAGCAACAACCTGTTCACCTGACTGGATAAGTGCCTCAAGTGAAGCTACAGCAAAATCGGGGGTACCCATGAAAATAATACGCATAATACTTGTAATTTTTATGAAACTCTTAAAACCAGCATCGGGCCTCCATATTGAATAGCCACTTCAAAAACGCCTAATTATTTGCTATTTCAGTTTTGTAAATAACAAATTTTTATAACTTTGCGAAGTTACATAAATATATTGAAAGCTTGAATTTTCCTTATTTTTTAGCACATCGGATCGCATTTTCTGGAAAACGAACGTTCTCAAAATTGATCGTTCGGGTGACTATTGGTGCAATTGCTCTTGCTATTGCAGCGATTATCATATCTATTGCGGTATTGCGGGGATTTAAGGGAGAGATTATCAGCAAGCAAAGGAGTTTTTTTGCAGATGTATTGGTCTTGCGTTATGACCTGAATAAATCCTATGAAAATTCACCCATAGCACTTACGCCAGCGCTCCGAAAATCAATATTGGCAATTCCCCAAGTCAATTCAATCAGTTCATTCGCCACCAAAGCCGGGATCATTAATGTGAACGATGAAGTCGAAGGAGTAGTCCTTAAAGGTATCGATTCACTGTATAACCAAGAGCCCCTGCAGCATATGTTGTTGGAAGGCAAGATGATCGACTTTAAATCGGATAATGCCGATAATCAGATTTTGGTATCCAAGTATCTTGCAGATCGGCTGCTCTTGAAAGTCGGCGACGATTTTATTATGTATTTCGTGCAGGATCCTATACGTAAACGAAAATTTGTCATTAAAGGCATTTTTAATACGGGCTCTGAAGAGCTTGATAAGGTTTATGTTATCGGGTCGCTCAACGTTATTCGCAAACTGAGTAACCTCGATGATCATGAAGTAGGGGGCTATGAGATTCGTATCAAGGATTTTAGTCAACTCGAACAGACAACAAACAAAGTTGAAGATCTATTGCCTATTGATATGCAGGCAATCAACATAAAGGACCAGGTTCCTGATATTTTTCAATGGCTGGAATTGCTGGATATGAATACCAAAATCATTTTTATCCTGATGACGGTGGTGGCTATTATCAATATGATCTCTGCCTTGCTGATCACCATTCTTGAGCGGACTTCAATGATTGGGATCTTAAAAGCGTTAGGTTATCACAATGCCGGAATTCGCCGAGTCTTCATGTACAGTGCCTTATACCTCATTGGGCTCGGATTATTAATCGGCAATCTGATTGGATTAAGCTTTTATTTTTTTCAGGATTTTACCCATTTCTTTAAATTAGATGAGAAGACCTATTATATCTCCTATGTGGCCGTTCAACTTCAATGGTCTGATGTGATTTTCGTCAATATGGCTGTCGTGTTTATCGGAATGATCTCCTTGTTTGTCCCATCAATGTTAATCACCAAGATTAGTCCGATCAAGGCCATTTCTTTTAAGTAACACTATTTTTAGGCTTCGCTTTCTTTAAAAAATCGTATTTTTAGTGCTGTTAACTATTTTTCGAGCTGTATAGAAAAATAAGTATTTATATTTTACGGCTAGTATACAAGCACTTATGAATAAAACTTTTGAGCATATTTCCCACGCTTTCGAAGCGCCTTTACAAAATCCTGTACTTATATTTTCGCTGGTACTTTTTATTATCCTGTTGTCACCGATTGTACTTCGACCGATTAAGGTTCCCGGTATTATCGGGTTAATTATATCCGGAGTTATCATTGGGCCTCATGGACTTAACTGGCTGGAAAAGAACTCGGCGATAACCCTGTTTTCAACAATAGGCTTGCTCTATATCATGTTTATCGCTGGTTTGGAATTAGATATGAATGAGTTTAAAAAGACCAAAAATAAGAGCTTGCTCTTTGGTTTCTTAACATTCATCGTTCCGATCAGCATTGGCTATCCTGTTTGTCATTTTTTATTGGGCTACGGTGTTTTGCCAAGTTTATTGATATCAAGCATGTTTGCGACCCATACCTTGGTTTCTTATCCAATTGTAAATAGCTATGGTATTTCTAAAATGGAGGCTGTTGCGATCACGATAGGCGGAACAATCCTAACGGATACGGCCGTGCTTATTATACTTGCTGTGATTACGGGTGTTTCCCAGGGAAATATTGGCAATGAATTTTGGATTACCCTGACGATTTCCTTTGCTATTTTCCTGTTTATCATGTTTGGTGTTATCCCAAAGATCGCAAAATGGTTTTTTGAGCGTTTGGGTAGTGAGAAGACATCAAACTATATTTTCGTTCTTTCTGTTGTCTTTTTTGCCGCTTTTTTAGCGGAAATTGCCGGCCTTGAGCCGATCATCGGCGCTTTCGTAGCTGGCTTGGCCCTGAACAAACTGGTTCCCCATTCTTCGGCTTTGATGAACCGAATCGAGTTTATCGGCAATGCAATTTTTATTCCTTTCTTTTTGATATCGGTGGGGATGATTGTTGATGTCAGCGTGATCCTGAAGGGGCCTCAGGCACTGATTATTGCAGGAACGCTAACCGTTGTGGCGATCGTCGGAAAATATGTGGCTGCTTGGTTGACGCAGCTTGTTTTCAAATATAGCCGTGGTCAGCGCAATCTGATATTTGGTTTGAGTAGTGCTCATGCAGCAGCAACACTGGCTGTCATCATGGTTGGACATAAAAACGGTATTATTGACGAGAACGTACTCAATGGTACCATCCTATTGATTTTGGTGACCTGTATCGTCGCTACAGTGGTTACAGGAAATGCCTCACGTAAAGTGGTTATGGATGGTGAACAGGATGAAGAGCATACAGATGTGGTGAAGGAAAAAGATGAAAACATCTTGATCTCTATCGCCAATATGGATAATATGGAGCCGATTTTGGACTTTTCCACCTATATTAAAAGCAAGAAGTGTTCCTATCCCGTTAATATTGTTTCCGTTGTCAAAGACAATGAACAGGCCGAGTTAAACATGTCGAAAGCACGGAAGAATCTGGATAACATGGTGCGTTATGCTTCCGGTAGCGAAACAAATGTGAACATCAGTGCGACAATAGATTTAAATATAGCAAGCGGTGTTGCGCGGTCGGCAAAAGAGGTTTCTGCGAACTGCATCGTTTTGGGCTGGCCGAGTGCCGCTAATTTTATGGATAAGTTTGTGGGAGAGAAAACAGAAAGTATTTTAAATCGAACTTCCGCAAATGTAATGTTATGTCATTTTAAAAAACCTTTTATTTCCAATAAATCCATCGTTGTTTTTGCACCGCCGATGTGTGAAGCCGAATTTGGGTTCGAGTATTGGCTGGAAAAGGTTGTTAAGCTTGCACAGGAATTATCCCTTTCGATCACTTTCGTTGTCGATGCACGCTCCGCTACTGCTATTGAAGAACATCTTGCCGAATTGAAAAATTCTGTTCCCGTCACCTTTGAACATTATGATGCTTGGGACAATTTGCAGGGCCTTAAAGCGTTTAAGGAGGAGGATGCCATGTTTATTTTCGTATCGGCTAGAAACGGGGAGGTGTCTTATCGTGACTCCCTGGACGGCGTAGCGAAAAAATTAGATCGTATCTATGCAAACGAAAATCTTGTTTTAGTGTTTCCTAGTAGAGTGGAAAATGCCCATATCGACGAATATGAAGATGTGGAAGCTGCTCCAATCTTTAGAAAAATTAGCAAGGAAATCGGAAATATGTTTAATAAAGGATAGGTATACCTTCCATTAAAATCGCAGATTATGTCGAATAAGATTACAATGTCAAATGAAGGAACATTGCAGGTTCCGAATTTTCCAACAATTCCTTTTATCATCGGTGACGGTATTGGTCCTGATCTTTGGCACGCCGCCGTGCGTGTTTTTGATAAAGCGGTGGAAAAGACCTATAATGGACAGCGTAAAATAGTATGGAAAGAGGTTTTAGCGGGCGAGAAAGCTTTTCATGAAACGGGAGAGTGGCTGCCAAAGGCAACGCTTGACGTCCTAAAAGAATACCTGGTGGGTATCAAAGGGCCGCTAACAACACCTGTTGGAGGTGGGATACGCTCGTTAAATGTTGCATTGCGCAAAGATTTGGATCTCTATGTTTGTCAGCGTCCTACAAAATGGTTTACAGGAGTGCCTTCTCCGGTTAAACATCCGGAATATGTTGACATGGTGATCTTTCGGGAAAATACCGAGGATATTTACGCAGGAATAGAATTTCAGGCCGGGACAGCCGAAGCGAACAGGCTCCAGGACTTCTTGCATGATGAGCTTGATATTGATTACGATTTCTCGGCTACGACGGGAGTCGGTGTCAAGCTGGTTTCTGAGGAAGGGTCGAAAAGATTAGTCCGTGCAGCGATAGAACACGCTATTCATCATAGCTTACCTTCCGTGACAATAGTTCACAAAGGAAATATCATGAAATTTACCGAAGGTGCTTTTAAGATTTGGGGCTATGAGGTGGCTGAAACCGAATTTGCAGACAAAACGTATACCTGGGGGCAATGGGAGCGGACCAAAGCAGAAAAAGGTGAAGAGGCTGCCAATCAGGAGCAGAAAGCTGCGCTGGGATCCGGGAAAATTTTAATTAAAGATATTATTGCAGATAATTTTTTACAGCAGATCCTGCTCAACCCACGGGATTTTTCTGTTGTAGCAACCTTAAATCTGAACGGTGATTATATTTCCGATGCACTGGCCGCAATGGTTGGCGGTATAGGGATCGCGCCGGGCGCCAATATCAATTTTAAAACAGGTCACGCTGTTTTTGAAGCGACACATGGAACTGCGCCACGCTTTGCCAATACCGATACCATGAATCCTTCCTCTGTTATTCTGAGCGGTGTTATGCTATTGGAATATCTGGGATGGACGGAAGCCGCGGAGGCAATTGTCAAAGCCTTGGGGGAGACCATCATTGCCAAGACCGTAACTGTAGACTTTTATAATTTGATGGAAGATGCTACGTTGGTTAGGACCAGTGAATTTGCGGACCGGATTATTGAAAAAATATAAGAATTTGATTCAAATCTCTGCTTTTTTATGGATTACAACCAGTTGCCGCCTTTTATTAGGGAATCGTGTATTTTTACGGAGAACGATAAAATTAAATTAGCTCAGGCCGAGCGTTTACCCACGCCGCAGGAAGTGGACGACATCACCGGGCTTCCCGAAATTTACGAATTGTTAAATGCCTTTATCGGCGATCAATCCTCCCGTAATACACACCTTCAGCTTAAAGCGAAAGAGTATTTGCAAGATAATCAGGTAGATATGGCTTGGAAGGTTTTGCTTATCTGATGTTTTTTGCATTGAATTAGGGAATTGTTGTGCGATCTTTTTATTGAAATCATTTAGAATTTTGTAAATTTTCAATAAAAAAAGAGATTAGTTGAAAAATATATAATTTTATTTTACCTTTGGTTTTTAAAACAACAGATTGCTGAGCTAGGGTTAAAAAAGGCAATCAAACAAACTATAACATCAATGAAACATAATTTTGGAGCAGGTCCATGTATTCTGCCAAAGGAAGTATTTCAACAAGCCTCAGAAGCTGTAATTGATTTTAACAACACAGGTTTATCAATTTTAGAGATCTCTCACCGTTCCAAAGAGTTTGAAGCAGTGATAGATGAAGCTACTCAATTAGTACGCGAGTTATTGGCAGTGCCTCAGGGATATTCGATTCTTTTCCTTCAGGGCGGAGCTAGTCTGCAATTTGCGATGGCGCCTTTGAATCTATTGCCCGAAGGTGGCAAAGCTGCTTATTTGGATACTGGTGTCTGGGCGACAAAAGCTTTAAAAGAAGCTAAAAAATTCGGTACAGTAGATGTTGTAGCTTCGTCGATTGATAAAAACTATTCCTATATACCAAAAGGATATGCTATTCCTTCAGATGCGGCATATTTCCACTATACAGCCAACAACACCATTTATGGAACTGAAGTCTTTGAAAAACCAGAGACAGCATTGCCAGTAGTTGTTGATATGTCTTCGGATATCTTTTCACGTGAGATCAATGTAGCAGATTATGATTTGATCTATGCGGGAGCACAGAAAAATATGGGACCTGCAGGTGTTACCTTAGTTATCGTGAAAGATGATATCCTTGGTAAATCAGGCCGTGTACTTCCATCGATGTTAGATTACCAGTTGCATATCAATGGTGGTTCAATGTATAATACGCCACCCGTATATTCGATCTTCGTTTCTATGTTAAATCTTCGCTGGTTAAAAGCAAAAGGCGGTGTTGCCGTATTGGAGCAAGAGAATATCATCAAAGCACGTGCTTTATACGATGAGATCGATCGCAATCCATTGTTCAAAGGTACTGCTGCTGTAGAAGACCGTTCCCGCATGAATGTTACTTTTGTGATGGATACGCCAGAACTGGAAGCTGAATTTTTGGCTTTGGCGAAAGAACGCAATCTGATTGGTATCAAAGGACACCGTTCGGTAGGCGGTTTCAGGGCGTCAATTTACAATGCTTTACCATTAAGCAGCGTCAATGCATTAATTGATGCGATGAAGGAATTTGAGGATACACATACTGCCTAAGGCAGCATGGATGTTTTGAAAATTCAATTGCCGGCGAATAAATAAATAGTTAGATTAAGCATTATTGAGGTATTGTTATTTTCGCTTGGTCAGACTTTCTGATCAGCTGAAAGAGACTGATCACCTTTAAAAAAGAATTATAAAGATGAAAATATTAGCGAATGACGGCATCGATCCACTGGGAAAAAAGATGTTGGAGGATGCAGGTCATAGTGTAGATACAAACCATATTCCACAGGAAGAGCTTGCTGAGAAGCTGCTTGCTTATGATGCAATCACTGTACGCAGTGCGACAAAAGTACGTCAGGCATTGATTGATGGCTGCCCTAACTTGAAAGTTATTGGCCGCGGCGGAGTCGGCATGGATAATATTGACGTGGAATATGCGCGTTCAAAAGGTATCGCTGTAGTCAATACACCGGCGGCATCTTCTTTATCTGTTGCTGAATTGGTTTTTGCCCATTTGTTGAACGGTGTACGTTTCTTATACGATTCTAATAGAAAAATGCCTGTTGAAGGCAATACTAAATTTGGAGCGCTGAAAAAAGCTTACGGAGCCGGAACAGAGCTTCGTGGAAAAACTATTGGTATTGTTGGTTTTGGTCGTATCGGCCGTGAAGTAGCAAAAATCGCCATTGGTCTAGGTATGGATGTCGTTTATACAGATCTATTTGAAGGACCTAAAGCGTTGACAATAGCGCTTTCTGGCGGTATTCAAGTTGATGTGCCTATTCAACAGGTGGAAATGGAAAACTTATTGAAAGTTTCTGATTTTATCTCTTTACACGTTCCATTTTTGGATAAACCTGCTATCGGTGCTGCTGAGTTTCCATTGTTAAAAGACGGTGTAGGCTTAGTAAATGCTTCTAGAGGTGGCGTTATCGATGAATTAGAATTGGTGAAAGCATTGGATTCCGGTAAAGTTGCATTTGCTGGGTTGGATGTATTCGATAATGAACCAACACCACGTGAGGAGATCTTGAAACATCCTAAAATTTCATTGACGCCCCATATTGGAGCAGCAACAAATGAAGCACAAGAAAGAATCGGCGAAGAATTGGCCGGTCTATTGATCGAAAACTTGAAGAAGTAATTCTTCCGCATAACACAAAGATATGCGGCACAAAACTTTCATGATTTTGTGCCGCATTTTTTTTAATATAAATTCATGAATTGCCTATATTGGCACACAGTAATTTAATAATTGTAACTTCAGTATGAAAGTTTTAAAATTTGGTGGTACTTCCGTGGGAAGTGCAGCACGTATCAAAGGGTTGTTGGATATAGTAAACCCTGCTGAACGTCAGATCGTCGTGTTGTCCGCAGTGGCTGGAACGACAAATGCTTTAGTAGAAATAGGTCAAGCTTACACAGCAGGTAAGAAGGACGAAGCTAAAGATTTGGTCAAGAAGCATAAGGATAAGTACGAGGATCTTATCAAAGAACTTTTTAGCACTGAACAAGGGTATAAAAATGGTAAAGAATTGATCGATTACCATTTTAACCTAATTTCCGCCTTGGCGAACGAATTGTTTACATCAATCGAAGAGAAAGTCATCCTGGCGCAGGGCGAGTTGATGTCTACTGCTTTATGGCATTTCTACTTGAATGAAATCGGTGTTAAATCCGTATTGCTGCCAGCCTTGGATTTTATGAAAATCGACGAGGACAACGAGCCTATGGTGGAGTATATCGGTGAAAAGCTTAGCCACATCCTGGCGCAAAGCCCAGAGAATACGTTATTTATCACACAAGGTTTTATTTGTAGAAACTCATTTGGCGAAATTGACAATTTGCGCCGTGGTGGATCGGATTATACAGCATCATTGATCGGCGCTGCAATCCGCGCCAATGAGGTTCAGATCTGGACGGATATCGACGGTATGCATAATAATGATCCGCGTGTTGTTAAGGGAACGACTCCGATCGCTCACCTAAGTTTTGATGAAGCTGCGGAATTAGCCTATTTTGGCGCTAAGATTTTACATCCGCAATCTGTATTCCCCGCGCAAAAATATAATGTTCCGGTAAGGTTGTTGAACACCATGGAACCGAATGCCAAGGGTACATTAATCAGTAAAGATGGTGCTCAAAAAGGTTGTATCAGAGCTATTGCTGCAAAAGATGGCATTACGGCAATCCATATCCACTCATCGAGAATGTTGCTGGCTTATGGTTTCTTACGACGTGTTTTTGAGATTTTCGAGCGCTATAAAACACCAATTGATATGATTACCACTTCGGAGGTCGCTGTGTCGCTGACAATTGATGATACCACAAATTTGGCAGATATTATCAAAGAAGTTGAGGACTTTGGTTCGGTAACTGTCGATGGTGATCAGACCATCGTCTGTGTTGTCGGCGATTTCGGATTGAATAGCCATGGTTATGCAGCACGTGTACTCGATGCTGTAAAACATTTGCCAGTACGTATGATATCTTATGGAGGTTCAGATTTCAATGTATCCATTTTATTGAATTCAGACCATAAGACTGAGGCATTACGTTCATTGCACAATCGATTATTTTAAGAAGTAGGATTTTATATGATAAATACAGGTATCGCGGCGAAATTTGCAGAGAAAGAAACGCCGTTTTATTATTATGATCTGGATGTGCTAAACAGGACATTGGAAGCGGCACATGCTGCTTCTCATAAGCGCGGATTCCATGTTCACTATGCCTTGAAAGCTAACTTTAATGATCAACTATTAAAGGCAATCCAACAGATTGGCTTTGGTGCTGACTGTGTAAGTGGCAATGAAGTAAAGAAAGCGATTGAATGTGGATTCGATTCAAGAAAAATTACCTTCGCAGGTGTTGGTAAATCGGATAAGGAAATCAATTATGCCTTAGATCAAAATATCTTTGCTTTTAATGTTGAATCTATTCAGGAGCTAGAAGTTATTAATGAACTCGCATCAAAGAAAGGTGTGAAAGCAAATGTAGCCTTGCGGATTAATCCAAATGTGGATGCGCATACCCATCATTACATTACAACAGGACTGGATGAAAATAAGTTTGGTGTTCCAAATGCTGACCTGGAGAAATGTGCCGCTGTGCTTAAGAAATGTGAATTTATTGAGTTGGTCGGCCTTCATTTTCACGTAGGTTCGCAAATCACTGATATGACTGTATTCAAAAGTCTATGTGTGAAAGTCAATGAATGGAAAAATTGGTTTGAAGAACACGGTACTCAGATTCGTGTACTTAATGTTGGCGGCGGACTGGGGATTGATTACAAAAATCCGGACGGAAATACCATTCCAGATTTTGAATCCTATTTTGATATATTCGACCGCTTCCTGGAGCGCACGCCGCAGCAGGAAGTACATTTTGAACTGGGAAGGGCTTTAGTTGCACAATGTGGAAGTTTGGTTAGCCGTGTATTGTATGTCAAAAATGGTGTAAAGAAAAACTTTTTGGTGTTGGATGCAGGAATGACCGAATTAATGCGTCCGGCGCTATATCAAGCTTATCATAAAATTGAGAATATCAGTGTGGCTGAACCAGCAGAGTCCGTGAACTATGATGTTGTCGGGCCGATTTGTGAATCGTCAGACTGTTTTGGAAAGGAAGTACCGCTTCCGGTTTCAAAACGTGGCGATTTGATAGCAATCCGTTCCGCCGGCGCTTATGGAGAAGTGATGGCATCGCGTTATAACTTAAGGGAAGAAATACGCTTTGTATATAGCAATCAGCTATAACCTCCGTTTTAGAATATTGATGTAAAAGCCAGTCTGTTCTTCAGGCTGGCTTTTTAATTTTAATTGTTTTGTCCTATACGCAGACATTTTTGTTTGTCATTTTCTTGATCGTCTTTCGTATACTTGCTTATGCTAATGGCGATTGAATTTCCGGTTACGATAGATTTGTTTGGAAAAACATTTCTTTTACATCCTTTTATGGAAGGGTTGGGAATGTTTATTGGTATGCGCTATTATCAGTTGCTCAAATGGAAGGATCAGGAAAGTTTAGGGCATACCAATTCACTTCTTATTGTTATTGCGGCGGGCATGGGCGCTTTAATCGGCTCGCATGTCATCGGTTCCCTTGAGCGCCCGGCGGAATTGCTCAGCGCGACAAATAGATGGGCTTATATATGGGTGAATAATACGATTATCGGTGGTCTCGCTGGCGGCTTAGTTGCCGTTGAATGGATGAAAAAGATGATGGGTAAAAAAGAGAGTACCGGTGACAGAATGGTCTTTCCGTTAATTACCGCAATTGCCATTGGCAGGATAGGATGCTTTTACACGGGCGTTTTCGAACAGACCTATGGTTTACCAACGGCATCCCCATGGGGAATGTATCTGGGGGATGAATATAAAAGGCATCCGGTAGCACTGTATGAAATTGCATTTTTACTGCTCTTATTTGTAGGACTCCAACTTTTTAAACGACGATACAATTATCGAAATGGTGTGTTGTTTCAGCTTTTTATGCTTAGTTATTTCGGTTTTCGTTTTCTATTGGATTTTATAAAACCGCGGGCAATTATTCTTTTGGGCTTAAGTACGATACAAATCGTCTGCATCATGGTGATAATTTATTATATTTATTTATTGAAAAATGAACGTTTAGACAAAAAATAGAGATGATGTATTTGCTAGAAGGATCATTTGGGTCAGAAAGTACCGCAATGCTGGGACTTTTTCTGCTTACTATAGGTGCTATTGTCATCGGAATTGCACTCTTGGGAATCATTATAGGTTCGATTATCAAAGCAGGTAATAAGGAATCAAAATTCAATGTCAACCCCTGGCTTAAAGTCCTGCTGGCTGGGATTGGAGCAATGCTGGCAGGTGGACTTGCCTGTGGACTTACCTTTATGAACTAGAATTCAGAATAATGCCAGTTAGAAACTATACATACTACGATTATACCATCAGCCTATGTCCAACATGCCTTTCGCGTGTTGGTGCCAAGATTATTATCGAGGACGAACAGGTATTTATGACCAAAAACTGTCCTGATCACGGTTTTTTTAAAACACTGATTGCAACCGATGTTGACTATTATAAGAACATCCGGAACTATAACAAAGCCTCGGAAACACCTTTGAAATTTGACAATGAAGTACATTATGGCTGTCCTTACGATTGTGGCCTATGCGTCGATCACGAGCAGCATAGCTGCCTGTCCATTGTTGAGGTGACCGATCGCTGCAATTTGACCTGTCCTACGTGTTACGCCATGTCGTCGCCCCATTATGGACGGCAGCGATCACTGGAGGAAATTGAGCGTATGTTGGATAAAATCGTAGCAAGTGAAGGCGAACCAGATGTTGTGCAGATCAGCGGCGGGGAACCAACCATTCACCCTGATTTTTTTAAGATTTTAGATATCGCAAAAACAAAACCCATCAAGCATCTGATGCTCAATACGAACGGCATCAGAATTGCCAATGATCCCGGTTTTGCTGAGCAACTCGCCACCTATGCACCAGAATTTGAAATCTATCTCCAGTTTGATTCCTTTCGCCCATCTGTGCTCGAAAAGTTTCGGGGCAAAGATCTCACTGATGTCCGAAAAAAGGCAATTGACAAATTAAATGCACTCAATCTAAGTACAACATTGGTCGTCGTCTTAGAAAAAGGAACCAATGATGATGAAATAGGGGAAATATTGGACTACGCCTTACAACAGCGATGTGTACGGGGGGTAACCTTTCAACCGGTGGAAATTGCCGGGCGAAATGCGGCTGATGCCCAACAGCATAAAATGACACTGACAGAGGTACGTCAGGAAATTCTGAATCAATATCCGCTGCTGGACCCGCATGATATTATTCCGGTACCCTGTAATCCTGATGCCTTAGCCATGGGATACATATTGAAGATCGGAGATGAGCGAATTCCATTAACCCGACATATTGACCCAGCAATTCTACTAAATAACCAATCTCGAAATACCATTGTCTATGAGCAGGATAAAGGTGTTCAGATGCAATTGCTGGATATTTTTAGCACTGGGATTTCTGTTGATAAAGTGAAGCCAAAGGTAAACCAGCTGCTTTGCTGTCTATCGGAAGTGTGCGCTCCGGATCTTGATTACGATAACCTATTTCGCATTATCATCATGAATTTTATGGATGCGTATGATTTTGATGTTCGGGCGGTAAAGAAGTCCTGTGTTCATATCGTTAATAAGGATTTAAAATTGATTCCTTTTGAGACAATGAACTTATTTTATCGTGATGATAAAATAAAAAGGTTAGAAGAACTTAAACTGGCGGATGCTATTCGATTTTAGCGTCAGATAACTTATTTTTGTCGAAAAAAAGCTTTGGTTCTTTCTTTGCAGTATGTTTTTTCCGTCGAATCAGTTTGTGCATTGCCGGGAAAGAAAATCAAAAAATAGAAGTATGAAATTGGGCATCGTTACGCGTTTTATTTTTGTCTTAAGTCTCCTGACTTTTCAGCTACATGTGTTTGCACAGGATTCCGTTCAGGTTAGACGGAATCTGACCAGCGATCGCACGGCAGCACATGGCAGCTTCAATAGGAGGTCAGCTACAGATTCTACACGAGTTGGTAATGACTCCTTACGAAATGATCTGAAGAAAGTTAATCTGAATTTTCTGTCTAATATTCGTACAGCTTCCATGGCTGAACTTGTTGCGCAGTTGAATGAAAAATCTAATACATACACAACGACGAACACGGGGTCGGCCAAAGATAGCATCGCGGCCATTAAAAATAGTATTCATGAAGAAATTAGACAGCTGAAATCTATTAAAGGTAGTATCAGTAATTATTCTAACAGCCTTAGCACTACCCAAGATCAGATCAGAAATTTGGTCAGTCGCTATGATATCAATGCCAATAATCATAGCAGAGCGCATCAATACCTTGATAACGCGCAGCTCAAGCTTTCGGCCAAGATGGATTCGCTGGAGTTTATCAACCGGGCAATAGATGAGCTTATTGTCAAGAACCAGCGCCATCTGGTTCGGCTAGAGGCAGTACATGAAGTGAAAAACGGAAGTAAGAAGGTCGATTCTACGTCGAGCAAAAGTTCAATCTGGAAAGCGAATACAGCTGCGATTTCAAAGGATGTTATTTTAAATAATATACGCAGCAATTATAGCAACAATAAATCGATCGACAAATATGTGAATCGTACGGATTGGGCGAGCCGTATCCTACTGATCGTACTTGGACTGGGTTACTGCTACTGGATTGTACGGGTTTCATACATTCTAA
>JALAGS010000051.1:20000-86669 GCA_022712315.1 Sphingobacterium sp.
GGTTGGTTTTTATAATTATCAAAACGTTGTTGCGCGGTTCCATTTTTAGATTGCTTGGAATCCAAAAGGAATGATGTCGTAGACCATACATCACGTGTAGCTGCTACATCAAAGCTGAATACCGCTTCCTGATTTTTAACGGTAACAGTATTTCCTTCAATCACCTGTCCGATTTTAATAGCTTCTACACCAGCTTCTTTAACGACAGCTTCAAAAGCAGCATCGTCTTTTGCCTGTAGTACAAGTGCAATGTTTTCATTAAAGAAAACTTTTACAGTATCGGATTCATTCAACGCAGAAAGATCATAGTTTGCCGCAAGGTTGACATCAGCAAATGTCATTTCCAATAAGGTTGTGATCAAACCGCCTGATCCAACATCGTGACCGGCTTCGATCTGTCCTTCGTTAATTAATTTCTGTACCGTATTGAATGCCGTTTTAAAGTAAGCCGCATCTTGAATTGTCGGTACCTCAGTACCCAATTTATTGACAATTTGCGCAAATGAGGAACCGCCTAATTTGAAATTATCTTTTGATAAATTGATATAATAAATAGAACCAGCTTTTTTGTTCAAAACAGGTTCTACCACTTTTGTAATATCCGTACAATTTCCAGCTGCTGAAATAATCAATGTACCAGGCGCAATAACATTTTCACCATTTGGATATTTTTGCTTCATGGACAAGGAATCTTTTCCTGTCGGAATATTGATTCCCAGTGCAATAGCAAAATCTGAACAAGACTTAACAGCTTCGTACAGACGGGCGTCTTCACCTTCATTATTTGCCGCCCACATCCAGTTGGCAGATAAAGAGATTCCAGCAAGGCCATTTTTGATGGGTGCAAACACAATATTGGAAAGAGATTCGGCAATAGCAGTTCTACTTGCTGCTGCTGGATCAACCAACGCCGCAACAGGGGAGTGTCCAATTGTTGTCGCGATACCTTCCTTACCTTTATAATCAAGTGCCATCACACCGACATTATTTAGCGGCAACTGTAATGGTCCTGCACATTGTTGTTTAGCAACGCGTCCACCTACACAGCGGTCCACTTTGTTGGTCAACCAATCTTTAGAAGCAACAGCTTCCAATTGCAATACTTGATTCAGGTAGCTTGGGATATTAGCTGCATCATAAACGAGATCAGCATAATTGCGAACAACTGTTTTATCGCGCATGAAAGTTTTTGGCGATGAGCCAAAGAAATCTTCAAGTGCGTAATCCATTGGTTTTTCACCGTTGCTTTTTGATTCAAAAGTAAAACGGTGATCACCAGTTACGTCACCTACAGTATACATAGGAGCACGTTCACGGTCAGCAACGCGTTTCAAGATCTCTATATCATCTTCAGCAATGACAAGACCCATACGTTCCTGAGATTCATTACCGATAATTTCCTTAGCAGAAAGTGTAGGGTCACCTACTGGAAGTGCATCCAGGTCGATTAAACCACCCGTTTCTTCGACGAGTTCCGATAGACAGTTTAAGTGGCCCCCAGCACCATGGTCATGAATAGAAACAATTGGATTATGATCTGACTCTACTAAGCCACGAACAGCGTTGGCTGCACGTTTTTGCATTTCAGGATTGGAACGTTGGATTGCATTCAGTTCAATGCCAGAACCGAACGCGCCTGTATCAGCCGAGGATACAGCTGCGCCACCCATACCGATACGGTAATTTTCACCGCCTAGGATCACGATTTTGTCGCCTGTTTTTGGCGTATGTTTTTTTGCTTGATCTAATTTTCCATAACCTACACCGCCAGCTTGCATAATGACTTTATCGTAGCCAAGTTTACGGCCGTCCTCTTCATGCTCGAAGGTCAGTACAGATCCTGTAATCAAAGGCTGACCAAACTTATTGCCGAAGTCCGAAGCACCATTGGAAGCTTTGATCAGAATGTCTACAGGTGTTTGGTACAACCATTGACGCTCTTGCACTGCATTTTCCCATGGACGTGTTTTGTTCAGGTCTTTTGCTGGTTCGGTCACTGTTCCTGACTGCAGGTTCAGTTTGTTTTGCTCCAATCGCGAGTAAGCCGTCATATAAACAGCTGTACCAGCCAAAGGAATTGCTCCCTGACCACCCGCCATACGGTCACGAATCTCACCGCCAGATCCAGTTGCTGCGCCAGAAAAAGGTTCAACAGTCGTTGGGAAATTGTGTGTTTCGGCTTTTACAGACAAGACAGAATCAAATGATTTCTCTTCGTAAAAATCCGGCTTGTCTGCAGATTTTGGTGCAAATTGTGTCACACGTGGTCCTTTAATAAAGGCAACGTTATCCTTGTAGGCTGAAACAATCTCGTTGGGATTGGTTTCAGATGTTTTTTTGATTAATTTAAATAGGGAAGTAGGTTGTTCTTCGCCGTCAATGATAAAGGTACCATTGAAAATTTTGTGTCTACAGTGTTCAGAATTAGCCTGCGAAAAAGCAAACACTTCAGAGTCTGTCAACCGGCGGCCCAGTTTGGTCGATAGGTTATTGAGATAGTCGACTTCTTCTGGATTTAGCGCCAGACCCTCAGATTTATTGTAAGCATCGATGTCTTCGATTTCCAAAATGGGTTCCGGTGTGATATTGACGGTGTACATGTCCTGTGTCAACATACTGAACTTTTGCGAAATCATTGGATCGAAGTCATTGAAATCTGCTGGTACCGGTTGAAATTCTTCGATGCGAACAATTCCTTGGATGCCCATATTTTGCGTGATTTCTACGGCGTTGGTACTCCAGGGAGTGACCATCGCTGCGCGGGGTCCTACAAAGTAATGGTTAAGGTTTTGGTCGTCAAGTTTTTTGGCGTTGCCGAATAGCCAGTTGAGTTTAGTAATGTCTTCTTGTGATAAAGAGTTTACGCTTTGAACACCATATACAGTGTTCGATGGGTTCTCAAAGAAATGAATCATTATAAGTGTTTGTTTTGAACGTTCTTCAAATTTAAAGCACAAAGTTACATATTATTTTTATGGAAATGATTGAATTTTGATTAAAAAAAAGACCAGTCCGACCGTGTTAAAAGTGAGTAAAATCGTGTTTATATGTAAATAACCGTAAAGTCGTGTTAATTTGTGTCAATAAATGTTATTGTTGATTAGGAGGTTAGGTTAGTTCGGTTATTGATGCTACATTCGCAACATTCATCGCCTATGAATAAATATGAAAAACCTTGGGAAGGGTTATTGTATTGGTGCCCTCATACGCTCAGTAATGGCAACTACCATAAAGCTTCGATTAGTGAAGGTTTAGCGCTATCTTTTTTATCAGAGAGTATCGAAAGCTATAAATTGAGATAGAACGCAATTATAATTGCATAGAAAAGCAAATTTATCTAAGTTTGTGCATCAAATCAAATTCGAGATGAATATTTCATATAATTGGTTAAAACAACACGTTAATATAGATTCGACTCCAGAAGAACTCTCTTTGATTCTGACAAATACAGGATTGGAAGTAGAGGCTTTGGACGTTGTACAGAGTATCCCAGGTGGATTAGATGGCTTGGTCGTTGGTGAAGTGAAAACTTGTGAACAACACCCGAATGCAGATAAATTGAGAGTAACTACCGTTGATGTAGGCGGTCCGGAGCTCTTACATATCGTATGTGGCGCACCAAATTGCCGTACAGGTTTAAAGGTCATTGTTGCCACTGTTGGTGCAACTTGTCATCCGATGACAGGAGAGCCTTTTAAAATCACAAAATCTAAAATCCGTGGCGAGGTTTCCGAAGGTATGTTATGTGGCGAAGACGAAATTGGTTTGGGTACTTCACATGCCGGTATTGTTGAGTTGCCAGCCGATGTTGCGGTAGGTACACTGGTTAAAGATCATTATAATATTCAGGATGATTACCGTTACGAGATCGGTTTAACCCCTAATCGTGCGGATGCAGCTTCCCATTTAGGCGTTGCAAGAGATATTGCAGCACATTCTCGTACGCAACTGCTAAAAGCAGATGTTTCGGCATTCAACGCAGGTGCGGCCGAAGGAACAGCTGTGGTTGTCGACAATGCGCAGGCAAGTCCCCGTTACAGCGGTATTAATATCAGTGGCGTTCAGGTTGCTGAATCTCCAAACTGGTTAAAAGAAAAATTAAATGTAATCGGCGTTCGTCCGATCAATAATATCGTAGACGTTACGAATTACATTTTACATGATTTGGGACAGCCGCTTCATGCTTTTGATGCCGATAAAATTGCTGGAAATAAAGTCGTTGTTCGTCTTGCGACTGAGGGTGAAAAATTTGTCACTTTAGATGGTGTGGAACGTACCTTATCAGCAGAGGATCTTGTAATCGCAGATGCGGAGAAACCCATGTGTATTGCCGGTGTTTTTGGTGGTGCATTTTCCGGTGTTTCTGCAGAAACAACAAATGTATTTTTGGAATCGGCTTATTTCAATGCTGTTTCGGTTCGCAAGACCTCCAAAAGACACGGTCTAAAAACTGACGCATCTTTCCGTTTCGAACGGGGCACTGATCCTAACATGACGGTTGAGGCGCTAAAACGTGCGGCTTTATTGATTCAGGAAATCGCTGGTGGAACTATTTCATCAACTTTAAAAGATGAATATCCTGTGGAGATCAAACCATCTTCATTTCATGTAAGTTATGCAAATGTGGTTCGTCTCATCGGACAGGCTATTCCAAATGACGAAAT
Organism: Sphingobacterium sp.; assembly: GCA_022712315.1. GTDB lineage: Bacteria > Bacteroidota > Bacteroidia > Sphingobacteriales > Sphingobacteriaceae > Sphingobacterium. Next base: position 24,665 of record JALAGS010000051.1, read on the forward strand.
CAAATCGATTATCATTGCCTTGGGCATTGAAATTGCTGCCGAAACCGAGGAAGGACTTGATGTTTTGGTACCAGCTTATCGCGTAGATGTCACACGTGAAGTGGATGTTGTTGAAGAGGTATTGCGTATTTATGGTTACAACAATATCGAGTTGAAATCACAAATTAAAGCTTCTTTAAATACGGTGGAGAAACCGGAGAAGGAAGTTGTTTTAAATCAATTGGCTGATCTATTGATTGCAAATGGATTTCGTGAAATCCTATCCAATTCATTAACGAAACTGGATTATGCTGATGAACCTGAAACAGCAGTAAAGCTGTTTAATCCATTAAGCTCCGATTTGGATACAATGCGTCAAAACATGGTGTTTTCTGTTTTAAACGCGGTTGAATATAATCAGAAGAGAAGAAATTTTGATCTTAAATTCTTTGAATTTGGGAAGACTTATGCATTGGATGGAGAAGGGTATAAAGAAACGCAGCATCTTGTTTTTGCATTGACAGGAAAAAATGAACCGGAGCAATGGAACAACAAGAAAGAAGGCGTTAGTTTCTATCATCTCAAAGCGGCTGTGGACACCCTTGTCAAGCGTCTAAAAATAGAAGGAATCCAAATCCAGGATGCTTCGAGCAAGCATTTTGCTTATGGTTTATCCTATATGAAAGGGCAAAAATGCCTGGTTTCTTTCGGTGCTGTTGCTGATGCTGATCTAAAAAAAGCGGATGTAGAAGGTCAGGTTTTCTTTGCTGACTTCGATTGGGATGTTTTGATGAAAATCATTCGCAAAAATAGCATTCAATATAAAGAAGTGTCAAAATTCCCTGCTGTACGCCGAGATCTGTCGCTTTTGATCGACGAAAATGTGAGCTTTGACAAGCTGCAATTTATTGCGCAAAAGACCGAACGTAAGCTTCTGAAGGAGGTAAATGTGTTTGATGTCTATAAAGGTGATAAAATTCCGGCAGGCAAAAAGTCTTATGCTCTGAGCTTTATCTTACAGGACGAAGAAAAAACACTTACCGATAAGCAAATTGATGCGATAGTTCAAAAATTAATTGTTAATTTTGAGAAGGAACTAGGCGCAGAAGTGCGTGGTTAATTAGAGAAACAACATTAATTGGTAATATTCAATTTATAATATGGCAACATTGTCTTCACAAATGAATCTGATCGTTGAGAAAACGAAAAATTTAATTCAATTGTGCGAAGTCTTGCAAGAAGAAAATGATTTGCTTAAATTAGAGGTACAATCCTTAAAAGTGGCTTTCGATGCGAGCAACGATAAAAGCAAGCAATTGGAAGAGAAGGTCAAAGCACTGGCTGTAGCCCGTACGTTAGATTCTGAAACGGATAAGGAAGCAATTAATGAAAAAATACTTGACACAAAACAAAAAATTAACGATTTTGTGCGGGAAATAGACAAGTGTATTAGTTTGTTGAAGTAGTTGGAATACGTGTAAGCGGATTAGAACTAATACAACGTTAAAAAGCTCAAAGAAATGGGAGAGATTTCCATAAAAATAAATATCGCAGACCGTGTCTATCCCCTGAGGGTGGAAAGCGCGGAAGAAGAAGTGATTCGACATGCTGCGAAATTGATAAATGAAAAAGTAAAGGAATTGCAGGAAAACTATACTGTGAGAGATAAGCAGGATTTGTTGTCCATGTGTGTATTGCAATTTGCGACGCGTATGCTAAATGCAGAGCGGCAATCCCAGAACCACGAAGTGGGGCTGGAAAATTCAGTACAGGAACTTGATCAGTTGTTGACGGATTTCTTTAAAAAATAAATTTACGTTCTTTATATTTAGAGCTTAAACGACGAATTTGCCGCAATTAAATTCGGGTTGTCACTATTTTAAACTTAACGCTTCAATATTACAGGCGCAAAAAGATATAGGCCATTTTGCGAAAGCCATCTGGGTCATAATCTAAGCCTAATTATGTAATCACGAAGTTTAATAATACATGAGACCTGTTTAAATTTAATTGCGGTTTTTTTTTGTCATGAAACCCTAATCATGAGCCGGGAGGCTTCGCTGCAGTTCGAAAGGAAAAGCAGAATTAGGCCCAATGATTATACTGGAATTTAAAATAATTAATAAAAACAAACATACATAATACAATTATACATACATGGACATCGCAATTTATAGCATAATTTCTCTGATTGTTGGTGTTGTTATAGGTCGTTATCTATTGGTTCTGTTATTTAAAAAACAAGAACAGGAAGCCAAAGATAAGGTAAATAGCATACTGAAAGATGCAGAGCAGGAAGGAGAACACATTAAAAAGAAACGCCTGTTAGAGGCCAAAGAAAAGTTCCTTCAATTAAAATCTGAACACGAAAAGGAAGTCAATCAACGTAATAATACCATCAACCAAAAGGAAAATACGTTAAGACAAAAAGAACAGTCAATTAACCAAAAGCTGGAAAACATCAATCGCGATAAGCAAGAGGTGGATACGAAGAAAAAACAGCTGGATAAATTAGTTGAATTGAATGAAAAGAAATCCGAAGAAGTAGAAGCACTCAAATTACAACAGATTAAACAATTGGAGAGCATCGCTGGCGTTACTGCTGACGAGGCGAAAAACCAGCTGGTGGATTCTTTGCGCGAAGAAGCTCGCTCACAAGCGATGATTCAAATCAAGGATATCGTAGATGAAGCGAAATTGACGGCAACAAAAGAAGCGAAGAAAGTTGTTATCCAGACAATTCAGCGTACAGCAACGGAATCTGCCATCGAAAATACGGTTTCTATTTTCAATATCGAAAATGACGAAATCAAAGGTCGTATTATTGGTCGTGAAGGTCGTAATATCCGGGCCCTTGAAGCTGCAACTGGTGTAGAGATTATTGTCGATGATACGCCGGAGGCTATTATCCTATCTGGTTTTGATCCTGTTCGCCGTGAGATTGCCCGTTTGGCTTTACACCGTTTGGTGACTGACGGACGTATTCACCCGGCCCGCATCGAGGAAGTTGTTGCAAAAACACGTACACAGATTGAAGACGAGATCGTTGAAATAGGTGAACGTACGGCCATTGACTTAGGTATCCATGGTTTGCATCCTGAATTGATCCGTATGGTAGGTCGTATGCGTTACCGTTCGTCTTATGGACAGAACCTTTTACAACACTCGCGTGAGGTTGCTAATTTTGCCGCTACAATGGCTGCAGAACTTGGCCTGAATGTTAAACATGCAAAACGCGCAGGATTACTACACGATATTGGAAAAGTACCTGATGATAACCCAGAACTGCCGCACGCCATCTTAGGTATGCAGCTTGCCGAAAAATATAAAGAACACCCGGATGTATGCAATGCCATCGGAGCTCACCACGATGAGATCGAGATGACCGCTCTGATATCGCCGATTGTTCAAGCCTGTGACGCCATTTCCGGCGCACGTCCAGGAGCACGCCGCGAGGTGGTAGAAAGCTATATCAAACGCCTCAAAGAGTTGGAAGATCTGGCACTATCTTATCCTGGAGTTGAAAAAACGTTTGCGATACAAGCTGGACGTGAGCTTCGTGTGATCGTGGAAAGCGAGAAGGTATCTGATGCGCAATCAGAAATATTAGCCGCTGATATTTCCAACCGTATCCAAACGGAGATGACGTATCCGGGACAAATTAAAGTTACTGTAATCCGCGAAACGAGATCTGTATCTTACGCGAAATAGATCTATGAGGTAGACAATAAAAAAGGGGTAATCCACACTGGATTGCCCCTTTTTTATATAATTTTATACGTATCCCCCTGCAGCATCATTTCAGCTATTCAATTCTCAAAGGGATTAACTTGACTTTCCGGATCCCCTCTTTTTTATTATTATTCGAAAAATTCAATTAAATCTGCTACGCTGTGCAATAAATAGGCGGGCGATTCCTGTTCGAGTTCTGTCCGGCTGCCATAGCCATACAGGACTCCTATCGCATCCATCCCTGTTTCCCGGGCGCCAATCAGGTCATGTTTACGATCGCCGACCATGATGCAGTTTTGGGGATCCGTCAGCCCGGTGTTTTCCATGACATACTGGATGACACTGGTTTTTGTCGGTCTGGAATCATCCAAAGCACTTCCACCTGCAAAATCAAAATATTGATCGATTGCAAAATGACTCAATATTTTTTTTGCGAATATTTCAGGTTTCGATGTCGCCAGGTAAATATGGTAATCTCTTGATTTTAGCTGTTCCAAAAGTTCGGGTACCCGATCAAACAATATATTCTCGTATAACCCTACTGTCGAAAAGCGTTCCCGATATTTGTCGACACACGTGATCGCTTCCTTTTCCTCAAATCCAAACGTATGCATAAAGGAATCTTTGAGCGGTGGACCGATCAAAGATTTGAGACTGTTGAGGTCTGCTGTATGGATTCCTTTCGATTCCAGTGCATAAGCAATACATTTGGTGATACCTTCTGCGGGGTCAGTGAGCGTTCCGTCAAGATCGAATAAGATATGTTTATAAGACTTCATGCTGCAATATTACGGAATAGTAGGGGAGTAAGCGAGTCCGTGAAGCTTGAAAGTATTTAATGACGTGCGACAGACCAAAAAATAGCAAATTATTCTCCCGGAGGAGTGGGGCATGTTCAATATTTGTTAAATTTGCCGAATGAAACAAAAGAAGAAAGTTCAAGAAGCTGAACCTTTGCGTCCCGTAGATAAGTATTTTGCGGAATTGGACGCTAATTTTCAGGATCCAGCCAACCGTATTATTCAGGCCATCTTTTTACCCTTATTATTTTTCGGTATTATGGGCTGTATCTGGATGATCCCTTTCCCACAATTTGAATTCTTGGTCAAACTCAATTGGCATACTTTTCTGAACTGGGGGTCTTTCTTCATCGCCATTGTTATTTACTATTATTTAAAGCTTTCGGCAACTTTATCCTACGCGATTTTATTCTCTATCGGAGGCATGAGTTATTTTATCGTGCAGCTGGAATATGTGCAAAAGAATGGCGGTCCTGCTGTAATCTGGGTGTGTTTGGCTATTGCTTTGGTATCCATCATCATGCTGTTTTTGGGTAAAGGAAAGGAAAAAAAGAAAGTTACCGGACCGCAATTCCTGCAGTTTTTGCTGGTGGGACCAATATGGTTATGGCATTTTGTCTTTAAAAAATTGAAATTACGCTATTAACTGTGCCGTATAGATGATCAGCGGCCTGTGTTGGGCGAGATCTTCCGACACGTGATATATGTACCAAAAAAAAGCCTGAACTGCTAGCAGTTCAGGCTTTTTTGATCGACTCAACCTTTGTAGTTAAACCATTTGATAATTTCTTTCAGGCTTGCTTTTTTTCCGTAGATCAGGATACCGACACGGTAGATACGTGCTGCGACCCAAGTGATCAATAGGAAGGTCAATATAAGTAAGGTTAAGGACGTTAATATCTGCCACAAAGGTACCCCAAAAGGTATTCTGACCAGCATCGCAATAGGCGAGGTGAAGGGAATAAAACTCAGCCATGTCGCAATCGGACCATTCGGGTCATTGATAATAACCCCGAAAGAAAGGATATAGGTCAGGAGCAAGGGCATCGTAATGGGCATGGAAAACTGATTGGCCTCTGTCTCATTATCGACAGCTGAACCAGCCGCAGCGAAAATCGCGCTATAAAGCAGGTATCCGGCAATAAAAAACAGAAAGAAGAAGATAATGACTTCTGTGAAGTTAAAGCTCTGTATCGAAGAAAGAATAGAAGCCGAATCATTCTGAGCGACTGCTTTCGATACGGTACTCATATTGGCTGCTCCGGGCTGGCTTGCGGCAACCTCCTGCATATCTTGGGGATTGACAAACAATACCGTCGCTGTAATGAAGAGGCCCCCCGTAAGTATCAGCCACATGACAAATTGCGTAAGTCCCACCATGCCAATGCCTACAATTTTACCCATCATCAGCTGAAAGGGCTTGACGGAGGAGATGATAACTTCAATGATCCGATTGCTCTTTTCTTCGATAATGCCACGCATTACCTGCGCTCCGTAGAGAAATAGGGAGAGGTAGACCAAGATCGCAAGGGCAACACCGAGCCCCATTGCGATGGCTGTGTTGCTGTTTTTTTCTTCCCCATCTGCCGTTATCTCCTTGGCGTCTATGGTGACTTTGGGTTTAATGGACTGGATGATCTGCAGGTCGATTCCCTTGGATTTATATTCCTTTTCACGGATGATTTCCTCCAGCTGTCCGCTGATGATCTCCTGGATCACAAAACTTGTTTTTCCACTGGTAATGAGTTCGGCTTTTTGGGCGGAGAGTATATCTTTGGGTATGTACAGAATCGACTGTTTTCCTTCGCTCTGGCTGAGCTTTGCTTTCTGTGCCTGCAGGTCTAATTTGCTTACGGTGTAGCTTACATTTTTATTGCTTTGGAGCTTTCCGGCAAAGTCCCCCTGATTATCGATAACAAATACCTCGGTGTGGGCGTCTTTGAAGCTCTTCTTTGTTAAATAAAACATGCCAGCATATAGCGCAAAAAAGAATAGGGGCACAGCAAAGGTCATGACAATAAAAGATTTTTTCTTGACCCGGGATAGGTATTCTCTTTGAATAATAAGTAATATTTTATGCATGGTTTTGAGATAGAGGTGAGACTTGGGTAACGTTCTGAATGAAGATATCTGACATCGAAGGAACGATCTCAATCAATTGATTGAGCTGTATTTTTGGTAAAAAAAGCATTAATACATCATTGATATGAACGTTATTATTTAACTGAATTTTAGTGGTGTATGTATTTTCTGACTTGGTTGACTCCAATACCTTGAATAGGGTGTCTTCGGATAGAAGAAAATTATCTTCGTTGGCGATATATTCCAATTTATAGGTTTGATTGCGGTATTCTTTTTTAATTGCTTTTACCGAACCATCCAATATTTTTTTTGATCGATTGATGAGCGCGATGTTGTCGCAAAGTTCTTCAACGGTCTCCATGCGATGGGTAGAAAAGATAATGGTTGCACCTTCCTGGTTCAACCGGAGAATCTGTTCTTTGATGATATTGGCATTAACGGGATCAAATCCCGAAAAGGGTTCATCCAGGATGATTAACTGTGGCTGGTGAATGACTGTAGCGACAAATTGTACTTTCTGCTGCATGCCTTTACTCAGGTCTTCTATTTTCTTGTCCCACCAGGATAAGATATCGAGGCGCTCGCACCAGTCGTGGATGCGTAGTAGCGCTTCTTTTTTGGAAAGTCCTTTGAGCTGGGCGAGATAGAGCATCTGGTCACCGATTTTCATTTTCTTGTATAAACCCCGTTCTTCGGGTAAATAGCCAATCTGTGAAATATGCTGTGGTCCCAAGGTTTCGCCATTAAACAAGATTTCACCCGAATCTGGGGCAGTAATCTGGTTGATAATTCGGATCAGGGACGTTTTGCCAGCTCCATTTGGTCCCAATAAGCCAAAAATCTTTCCTTTTGGAATCTGAATGGAAACATCGTCCAATGCACGGTGATTGGCGTAATCCTTGGTGACATGATTGATTTCGAGTAACATCTGTTTTTAAGGTTTAATTAAATTGTTCTTTTGAGTATGTTGCATTAAGCGTCGCTCTCCTCAAAAAATGACTGTTTTTTAGTATTAGTATGAAATACGAACGGATTGTTACAGCAATTCGATCGATTTTAGCAACGAATCTTCGATTCGATTTTAAGCGTTCAATGATCTTCTCTATTCGGTTAATGATCTTCTACTTATTCTTGTTTATAGCTAATTTTTTCGTCCAATAGATTTAATGAACTATAAAAATGAAAGTTAAAAATAATTAGCGACATTTTTCTGTCTATGCTGTAAAATGGGCTGTGATGCTTTTTCTGGAATAGAAGCCGTAGAAACCTTGTCAAAGGGATTCATTTAACGTACCTTTGTTCCATGGAAGTTAAAAAAGCCGAATTCGTGTGCAGTAACACGAGAGTTGACAAATTACCAGCCCCCGCTTTGCCGGAGTATGCCTTTATCGGGCGTTCAAATGTCGGTAAATCATCGTTGATTAATGCAATGACCAACAAGAAGGGACTTGCCAAGACCTCTCAAAAGCCTGGTAAGACCCAGTTGATCAACCATTTTATCATTGACGATACTTGGTATTTGGTGGATTTGCCCGGTTATGGTTTTGCTAAAGCCTCTAAAACTAGCCGCAATGAATGGGAAAAGTTTATCCGTAGGTATCTTACCCATCGGGATAATCTGCAATGCGTTTTTGTACTGGTAGACAGCCGGCTTGAGCCACAAAAGATCGATCTGGACTTTTGTTATTGGTTGGGTGAGTGCGGTTTACCGTTTATGCTTGTGTTTACAAAGGCCGACAAGCAATCGACTGTCAAATCCGATGCGAATATCGCTAAATTTAAAAAATCATTGCTGCAATGGTTTGAAGAAGTGCCGCAGATTTTCCTGACTTCAGCGGAAAAGAAAATGGGGCATGAACCTATTCTCCAGGCTATCGATGAAGTTAATGGCCGATTTGTCCGCCCTGAGCTGGATGGAAACGAGCAGTTTTAGCCTAGATTTTAAGTTCAGATGAAAAAATACTTATCCTTAGTTTTATTTGCCCACAGTGTATTTGCATTGCCATTTGCCTTTATCGGTTTTTTTCTGGCACTGCATACAACAACATATGAATTTTCGTGGAAATTATTAGGCCTGATGCTCGTGTGCATGGTAACGGCCCGTAATGCCGCCATGGCATTCAACCGCTATCTGGATCGAGATATTGATGCCATTAATCCAAGAACGGCAATGCGTGATATTCCAGCAGGAAAAATTTCTGCTAAAAACGCGTTGGTTTTTACGATCGTAAACTGTCTGATTTTCGTAGCCGCGACGTATTTTATCAATTCCCTTTGCTTCATGCTTTCGCCGGTCGCGCTTTTCGTTGTGCTTTTTTATTCTTATACGAAGCGCATCACCCCATTATGCCACCTTGTGCTAGGGGCTGGACTCGGATTGGCTCCAATAGGGGCTTATATGGTTATCACAGGGCAATTTGCTACCGTACCGGTGTTATATGGCTTTGCGGTATTGACCTGGGTGAGTGGATTCGATATTATTTATGCTTTGCAGGATGAAGCATTTGACCGTGCAAACCATCTTAATTCTATACCGGTGTGGTTAGGAACGAAAGGGGCGATGCGTGTTTCGGAATGCTTGCATGTGTTTTCCTTTATATTTATCTTGATACCAGCGTTTTTGATGCCAGTAGGCTGGATTTATTATTTAGGTGTAGTTTTTTACGGTGCGCTGCTGATCTATCAGCATACCCTGTTTTCTTCAACAGATTTAAGCCGCGTCAACCGCGACTTTATGACGACTAATGGCTATGCTTCGGTTATCTTTGCCCTGTTTTATCTACTGGATATCTGGTTGATCAAATAAACGTTTTAGCATAAAATAAGAAAGGCTTTAGGAATTCCTAAAGCCTTTCTTATTTTTGCATCTAAACCAATACAGATGATATGAAGAAAAGTATCCTTTTTGCCGCTATTTTATGTATGTCATTGGCCTCACAGGCACAAAAGCTGCCGGGCTATGTCATTCAATATAGCCAGAGTTTCAATGGGAATACACCTGCCAATCAAAACGCTATTCTCGTATATGCCAATGAGAAGGAGACTTTTGTGAGTTCAGAGAAAGAGATGAAAGGACAGCTGTCGCCTCCTTATGAACGGGTTGTTGTGGAGCGTTCTGGCATCAATACCTTGCTTAAAATCGCTAAATTGAAGGATGGATCGTTGATTCTTACCAAAGATTCACTTGCGCTTTCCAAACAGAAATTTAATGCCACCAATGAAACCAAAACGATCTTAGGTTATCCTTGCAAGAAAGTTGAAACCAGCATCAATTCGAATAAGATTGAAGTCTGGTATACGGATAAACTGGGAGTAAAGGGGGCGCCTACGGAACTCGGGCAGGACCTTGGTTTGGTCCTCGAGGTCATTCGGAATGGCAATACACGGACCTTTGCTACAAAAGTGGAAAAAGTAAAAACAGTGCCAGATCAACTGAAGCTGAAAGGGAACGAAAAACCTTACGATGAACTTTCCTACAAGGACCTCATCTGGAAAAATCGTTTCATTCAGATACCGGTGTTCCGGAAGGAGAGGATCCGTTTTTCGGATGATGCAAAATCAGATTCTATTTTGCGGTTTGCCAATGGTACCGTGATCGTGAAAAAGGTGAAAATCCCAAAAATTAAAACAAGTGATAACGTATTTGTCCAGCTGATCGAGCAATCAAAGGGCGATGCCTATGACCGTACAGGTTCGGTATTTGTGATCCCGGCCAACAAGTCGCAGAGCTTTCTGGACGGTATGAAAAACGGGATGAACACGCTTCCGAAGTATGAAAATGGAAATGGTAAATCCTATCAAGGGGTTGTGAAAACAGCTTCTTTTGAGCCGATTGTTGAACTGATTCGTTTCTTTACACCTTTTGGTGTTAAGCAGTTTAACTATCTTCAGTTAAAGGATAAGGTTTGGCAGGATTCGGTGCTTTATCGCCAGGATATATCTGAATTGGCGGGTATGCTGAGCGAGCAGGAAGTCTATATTGGTGCCTTCATTGGCAACTACGATAAGAATGGACATGAAGTGAGTGTGGAATTAACCATTCATCCGGGCTTTGATGCCGAGTCGAAGGGTACATTGAAAAAGACAATGTCTTTGTTCACCACTACCAACGTGATGGAAATGGGAGGTCAGGAGTACGGATCTATGTTTGACCAGGAGAAAGGTCTTACAGTTGCGTTTCATTTGGATCAGGACGCTAAAAATGTGCAATTACGCTATATTACCACAGGGCATGGAGGCTGGGGAAACGGTGATGAGTTTGTCCCTAAAGAAAACCGCATTTTTTTGAACGACTCCTTACGCTTCAAATACACGCCTTGGCGCAATGATTGCGGCTCGTATCGCTTGTCGAATCCAGCTTCAGGCAATTTTGCTACAGGTTTGTCATCGTCCGATCTGAGTCGTTCCAATTGGTGCCCGGGCACGGTGACGCCTCCGATCTACATTGATTTGGGTGATTTAAAAGCCGGAGATTACAAGATGCAGGTGCAGATTCCACAGGGAGCCCCGGAAGGGACAAGTTTCAGCAGCTGGAATGTGACGGGTACCTTGTTGTTCGATTAATCACCGTTCATTGCTGTATTGGTCTAGATTCCTGTCTCAGGTCAATACCGCAATGATTTTTTCTGAAAATGTCTGATCCTATTGGCTAGAAAGAACCTCTTTCGCTTTCATTGCTGTCGGTGTCTGCGAACTCATGAAGCTTTTGTTTGATAATACGGCATTAAAGAGGGTAAGCGGTTTCGCTTTTTGTCTCTGATAATACGAAATAGGTCTGAACAGTGTTTACCTGGGGCAGTACGGCCAGTCGATGCCGCAGAAAAATATGATAGGCATCCATATCTTTGGTTGCAATACGCAACATAAAGTCATAAGAACCTGCCATTTGATAACATTCCATAACCTCCGGGAATTTAGCGACCTCTTTTTCAAATTCATTCAACACTTCAAAAGTATGTGCTTTGAGAAACACCTGGGAAAAGGAGATCAGTCCAATGCCGATCTTGTGTCGATCCAGAATTGCGACTGTTTTTTTTATATAGCCCAGTCGTTTAAGTTTTCTAACTCGCTCATGTACAGCTGCTATAGACTTATTGAGCTCAAAAGATAGTTCTTTATTGCTCAGGGATGCATCCTGCTGCAGAAGGCGTAATAATTTTACATCTATTTCATCCAATTCCATAATCTGAATATTTTCGGTACAGTTGTAAAATTACGCTATTGTTCTGAATTATTTATTGACTTGTGTAAGTTTTAATTTAATTTTTCTTGAATTTATAGCATTGTATTGAATATTATCTTGTCAATAGCCAATTTTGCAACAGAATAATCATTTATAAGAAATGGCTGAACAAGAATTATTAAGTGCATGTTTGTCACCAGCTTTGGACAAGAGATTCAAACATCTGTGGAGATTGGTAGGAAATACGCCCATGTTGGAATTACAGTATAGTTACAGAGGCAAACCGGGACGGATTTTCGTGAAATGTGAGAACTACAATCTAACCGGCAGCATAAAGGATAGGATGGCGCTTTATATTTTGTATAAAGCTTATATGAACTGTCAGATCCGCCCAACGGATGTCGTTATTGAAGCAACAAGCGGAAACACAGGCATTGCTTTTTCAGCAATCGGTAAGGCGCTTGGTCATCAGGTAAAGATTATTATGCCGAACTGGCTGAGTAAAGAACGTACCGATATTATTCGGAGTATGGGTGCCGATATTCAATTGATAAGCAAAGAAGAAGGTGGTTTTTTGGGAAGTATCCGTTTAAGTGAAGAGCTTGCAGCGCAAGGTGGTGTTTTTCTACCACGACAATTCGAAAATCAATATAATGCCGAAGCGCATGAGAAAACCACGGGTTACGAGATTGTCAAGCAGCTGGAAGAACAAGGGCTGGTTGCAGATGCTTTTGTGGCAGGAGTGGGTACAGGCGGTACCGTCATGGGCGTGGGCCGAGCTTTGAGAAAGGTAAATCCAAGTGTCCGTGTACATCCGTTGGAACCGGCAGAAAGTCCTACGTTGACAACAGGACATAAAGTGGGTTCACACCGTATTCAGGGCATATCCGATGAATTTATTCCTGCGATTGTGGATTTGGATGAACTCGACACTGTCGTGTGCGCGAATGACGGTGACTCCATTATCATGGCACAAAAACTATCGCGGCAATTGGGGCTGGCTGTTGGTATCTCATCGGGAGCAAATGTGATCGGAGCAATTAAATTGCAGCAGGAGCTGGGTGATGAGGCTGTAGTGGTCACTCTATTGTGTGATGATAACAAAAAATACCTAAGTACCGATTTGGTGAAAGAGGAGCCTGTAAAGGAAGGTTATCTTTCTACGGATGTCGATTTTTCAGGTTTTCAACCGATTTGTAGGCTGCCAAATCCAGTATTTGGCGCTTAAAAAGATTTAGTTTCATATGTTTATAGTTAACTCGGGGAGTCTCTAGCTCCTCGGGTTTCATTTATTCAAAAACCAATTTATACCTAAGAAAAACAAAAAATGAAAGTCAATTTCAAATTATTAATCCTTTTGCTGTTGCTGATTGCGCCTGCATACATGTTTGCAAAAGCAGATACAACGAACAATTTGGAGGGGGTTGAATTTACTGATGGTACAATAAATCCAGACTCTCTGTCTTTTGAAGAATCTCCGGATACAGCTACAGTAAAAGCCGACTCAGTTAAAGCGGCGGCCCAATCGGGAGCTAAGGTACACAAAGCCGAGCCTGAAGGAAAAAAGTCGCTGTGGAGTATTTTTATTGCGGGCCTGATAGGCGGTTTTGCTGCTTTATTGATGCCTTGTATATTTCCTATGCTGCCATTGACAGTAAGTTTTTTTACCAAACAGGCCGGGAGCCGCGCAAGCGGTATCAGTAAAGCCCTGCTGTATGGCTTATTTATCATTATCATTTATGTTGCACTGGGAATGATTATCACGATCGCATTTGGATCTGATGCGCTCAATGCGCTGTCGACAAATGGTGTTTTCAACTTCATCTTCTTTTTGTTATTGGTTGGATTTGCAGCTTCGTTTTTTGGTGCATTTGAAATTACCTTACCGAGCTCTTTCGTTAATAAAATGGATGCCAAATCAGATAAGGGCGGTCTAGTCGGCTTGTTCTTTATGGCCTTTAGCTTGTCGTTGGTCTCATTTTCATGTACAGGTCCGATTATAGGAACATTGCTGGTGGAGGCAGCCTCAAAAGGTGAACGCTTAGGGCCAGCAATTGGGATGTTGGGATTTTCGATTGCCCTGGCAATACCATTTGGATTGTTTGCCATGTTTCCTTCCATGCTTAAGTCCTTGCCTAAATCTGGTGGCTGGCTGAATAGTGTAAAGGTCGTATTGGGTTTTCTGGAACTTGCTTTAGCGCTGAAATTTTTATCCAACGTCGATTTAGCCTATCATTGGAACTGGTTGGATCGAGAGGTGTTTTTGTCCCTGTGGATTGCCATCTTCGCTTTAATGGGACTTTACTTGATTGGCAAGATTAAATTCTCCCATGACAGCGAGCTGAAATTCCTATCTGTTCCGCGAACTATTCTGGCTATTGTTGTTTTTTCGTTTGTGGTGTATATGGTACCGGGACTATGGGGGGCACCTTTAAAATCAATTTCTGCTTTTTTACCGCCATCGGCAACACAGGATTTTGATCTATCTTCGGGGGTGACTGCCAGTGGGAATGCACATTCAGATGGAAAAGTTAAGAAATATGCAGAGATTTTCCACGAACGCGGTACACCAAAAGGATTTGATCCTTACTATGACTACGATCAGGCCCTTGCGACTGCAAAAGAATTGAATAAACCGGTTATTATCGATTTTACAGGGTGGAACTGTGTCAACTGCCGTAAAATGGAAGCAAACGTATGGACCGACCCAGCAGTGGCCAAATTGCTTAAGGAAGAGTTTGTCATGGCTGAACTTTTCGTAGATGACAAGACAGAACTGGAACCTAATGAACAATTTGTTTCAACATATAGTGGTAAAAAGATCAATACCATCGGTAAGAAAAATAGCGATTTTCAAGCGGCTACATTTGATAGCAATTCACAGCCTTTGTATGTTATTGTCGATCCAGCCGGTAAAGTGCTGGTTCCCCAAAGTGGTGCCAACTATAATATTGAGGAATACAAAGCATTCTTACAGGCTGGTGTGGATGCCTTTAAACAAAAAAACTAACCATCGTCATATGCTAATTTTATCCTCCTTGTTATTATAGACAAGGGGGATTTTTTGTTTATAAGATATGTTTTTTTGTGTCTGCAGTGCTCGTGCTGTTTTTAGGTTGTCTTCGTACTGTGTTCGGACCATGTTCGGGTACGGATGGTCTGGTAACCATTATTGACCAGTTTCCGACCAGATAATTCCTGTTCAGGGTCTGGTCGGAATCTGGTCAGGATCTGTACAATATCTGTATTTCATCCGAATTAGGTACGAAGCAGGTCCGAATCTTTCCCTTCCTCATGACTTCGCAGACGCCACAGCAATGAAAGCGAAAGAAGGTTTTTTCTGGTCAATAACAACAGGCACTTTCAAAAAAAAAGACCGTGTCATACGCTCTTTGACACGGTCCCAATTATACTATAAATTTATGGAAACTATTAGAAGTCAAATCTGACCCGTGCACGAATACCCCAAGCTGGTGCATCGACGTGATCAAGATAATTTAGACGTTTTACGTAGTCCACACGTAATATTTTGAAAATGTTGGATAGACCTATACTTGCCTCCATATAAGGTTCTGAACCGAACGTATAGGAGCTCTGTACGCCATTTGCATCGTGCTGCCAAGTGAATACCTTTGAACCGTAATTCGGGTCGTCAGGATTGTTTTCTTTACGCAGTCCACCGTATACACCTTTGAAACTAAATACCTCGCGCAATTTAAGCTTTTTGATCAATGGAATTTTGTTCAGCAGAAAACCATTCATGTAGTACTGCACATTCAATGAAGCGTTATGGTCACTGACAAACTCCAGGAAGTTCATCAAGTTATACGAGTTCAATTGATAAGCATAAGTCTGGTTTGCACGATGGATCGTTAAGAAAGGGAATGGAATTTCTTTCCCTGCGATATAATTACCCTCTGCCGTAACATCAGCAAATCCAAATTGACTAAAATAGAAGCGTTTGAATGCACCGACATTAAAGTTGTGATAATTGTATTCACCTTTGGCTAGTCCTTTGATTCCAGCCGTGTAATTGAACGTAAAGATCGGATATTGATTGAAAATAGGTGTCCGATAGATTTTTCCCTGATAGAACTCTTCATGCGGAGCATACCTAAAATTGACAGACAATTCTGTCGAGTTCAATTCATTAAACAGTCTGCTTTCATTGTTGGCATCTACCATTTGGTAGGTCAGGCTTCCGGCAGGAGTCTGTCTGTTAATATTAAATGCCGCTCCAATAGCTAAGTGATTTAAAAATTCTTTTTTATACTCTAAGCCATAGTTTGTCTCATAGATGTAACGGTCGTTATCGCCACGTTTGAAAGACAGCAAGAAGTTATCTTCCTGAATAAACTCTAGTTTTTGTCCAGGAATCTTGGTGTCTTTTTTATAAGAAGCCCTGATATAATGCATCGGGAAGGAGTAGACCGATTTGTTATTGAACGCATAAGTTCCACTGAAAAAGTATTTCCATTTCTGATCTTTAAAACCATAAGCTGCATAAGTTTCAGCATAGAAACGCTTGCTTAAAGACTCTGTAGTGCGTCCGCCGACACGTAAACGGAAACCTTCTACCGGATTAAAACTATAGAATGTATTCACGGGGCCAATTTCTACGGGACCAGCTTGTTTGTATCCAGATAACAATAGCGCAGCAATGTCCATGAATGTACGGAATGAAGGAATCTTCTGTAGCGTATCAATATTATGATAGATGTTCAATTCATTTTGCGCAAGAGCGAGTGGACGTTGAGTTTCAAACAATGTTTTTGTCGCTTTCTTATTCTCAACATTATAGGCGATAACCGTCGACGGACCATCATAGATACTATCGGGTTGTTGAATGCCGACTTTGTAATTATTGTAATCTACTGTCCGGCTTCCGCGGATACCCATGCCTTTCTCTGTTAGGGAGAAATCTATGCCTAAAGTGCTCGTTTTTAAATAAAAACGGCTTTTGCTGTCTTTGTCAAATTTCAGCTGTATCTGTAAGTCGCGCACAAAGTTTAAGTTGATGTCATCAGCAACAGTCATGTTGGCGCCCTGAACGGCATAATTGCCGTCCAAAGTAACATACAGCTGGCCTTTGAATAACATATCGGCCTTGTTGCGCGGAAAGAAACTTAATTCGACCAACCACGGCTGTACAGTTTTAATGGTATCCGTGATAAAGAATTTATAAAACGTAGGAGCTGAGTTTGCGATTGGACTTAAAAACTGATTTGTAACCAATGAAATGTTATTGTCGTAAATATCAACTTGCTCATACAATTTATTGAAGTAGGCGGTAAGACCGTCGTTATCGATAAATTTGGGATCAAATTGCGCGCGTTGGTCACCGAGTATATATTGTTTGGTTTTGCTCGGATCTTTACGGTAGTACACTTTCGACATTTTTTCTTCTATGAAAGCAGGAAGCACGTACTTGTTGGCGGTTTTCGCTGAGTCGTCCGTTTCAAAAAGAAATTGATAGTTTTTGAATATTTTTTTATTGACAAATTTCTCCGAAAGATTGCTTAACCCTAAGGACATCTTCTCGTATTGGTCAAATTCAGCATATTGCTGACCTGAAAGCCTATTTTTTTCCTTGTTCTCGATGACCTTGCGAATCAATGCGACAGCAGGATTGTCTTTGTTGCTATATTTTTTCTTTTTGGCCTTAACAACGACTTCTTCCAGCATGTTGTCCTGTTGGTCCATGAGAATTTCTTTTGTTTGCGTTGCATCATTCGTAACAAAAGCATCTTTACTGTCATACCCAATGTAACTTGCTCTGATTTTCACATACGATGTCGGAAAGACCAGCTTAAATTCACCATTTGCATTTGTTGAAGTGGTGGTTCCTGCAGAAGCGGGGGCACCAACGACTGCTACAGTAGCATAGGGGATGGGAGTCTTGGTCTTTGCATCTTTAACTGTACCGGTCACGGTTTTGTTCTGGGCAAAAGCCAAAGATACCGTTAGCACGAGTGTTATCGAAAAAAAGAGTTTAGTTATGAAGGTTGTTGCGTTTATTTTAGCTTCCATTATATTGCTATAATCTTGAAAATTCAAAATTGTTTTCTTGTCTCTACTTTATTTTTGACTTTATAGGTATTAAAATCAAAAAATCAGTGAACAAAGGAAATAAAAAATTAAGAATAATTAAAATTTTATTGTAATGTAATAAAGGGAGGTATTTGATTTAGTTGTTTTTGTAAACTATTGTTTGTCAGTTGTTTGTGGTTAATTATTGATTTAGGTCAATAATTTGTCTGTTACATTTTGACTTGCCGATGATTTTCCAATGGATTATTTGCTGACTTTTGTAACGATATAGTCAGCGTTATTAAAAATCCGGTTCAATTTCAAAGGTCATTTCCTTTTTAAAACGGGGGTGAACGAAGGTAATTGAAGCGGCATGCAGGTGTAATCTGTTTGCTTTTGTACCGTATAAATCATCCCCGACAATCGGAGTATTTAAGCCATTCGGATGTACAGCGTGCATACGGAGCTGGTGTGTGCGTCCTGTTAATGGGTAGAATCTGACTCTTGTTTGCTTGTTTTCTATCGCAATTTTTTCCCATTTCGTCTGTGCTGGTTTGCCATAGGTATAGCAGACCATCTGACGGGGCCGGTCATCCAGGTCTACCCGAAGTGGGAGATCAATAAAACCTGATTCCGCTTCTACAACGCCATCGAGTAAAGCAATGTATGTTTTTTTTATCGTATGCTGTATGAATTGATCTTGAATGAACTGATGGGATTCTTTGTTTTTGGCAACGATCAAAAGACCCGAGGTAGACATGTCCAGCCGGTGGATAATAATTGGGCCCGCATCTGGGTAACGTTGCAGAATCCGGTTATAAACCGAGTCTTTTACATAAATGCCCGGAACAGATAGAAATTCTGCCGGTTTATTGATAACAATGATATCCTCATCTTCATAAATCTGAGGGAGTTCTACATCCAATGTTGTTTCCTGTTGCATCGGATTTGGGTCAACAGCCAATCCTTCCAGCATATAGCCTAAAATAGGTTCACATTTTTTTCGGCAGGCAGGATAGTAGTTTTGGTGTCTGCGTATTTCAGATGCTGGCGAACAGCCCCACCAGAATTCAGCCAAAGCAAGGGGTGTCAGTTCGTTTTCATAAGCATATTGCAAAAGTTTGGGGGCAGCGCATTCCCCAGATCCAGCGGGAGGTGTTGTCTTGTCGAAATCATGGAATACAGCAACAACATTTTTTCGCTCACCTTTAGCATTACAGAAATTATATTTTTCGAAAAGCTGTTTCTGCAGGTTTCCTGACCGTGTTTTTCGTTCCTCTTTCAATGCAGCAATTGCAGACAGCATCTGTTGCAATTGGATACTTTCGGATTCCAGTGCCAGGTGCATATCGTATTGAAAACGCTGCAGCTGCTGTTTGTCTTTTAAACTTTGGCTGCGCATATCTTCCATGAGCAGTTCATATTCTTCATCCGATAGACTTGCCCGCAGCCGCGTCCGGGTTTCTTTGCGCTCTTTTTTTTGAACTCTTAACTTTGTTTTTAATTCATCCAGGGACTTATCCCAGGTGCCTTTCAGTAAATCAAGATGACGCTTTGTACTGGCCAGTTCATCACTTTTTTCCAGTTGTTCAATTTTTCGGTTAAGCGCATTGAGATGCACTTCTTCGTTCAGAAAAAAACTGTTTTCTTCGAGCATGTCGAAGATGGGCGGAACAAAATACTGATGTTTGTTACTTCCTGCCAGTTTTCCTGACACGGCAGCAAGGTAACCCAGTTGGCCATGCTGGTTTTTGACAACAAGGACACCAAACATTTTTCCGATAGCCAATCCTTCCGACTTTTCATCGAGGCCAAAATTATGGCTCCAGTCTTCTTGATTTTCGATATAATGTTGAAGTTCTTTTGCAGCAATGACGGCGAGTGGGTGTGGTTCATAGCAAAATGGAAAGGTAAATCGCGCCGGAAGTTCAATACCTGAAATATCTTTTTTGAATGTATGAAAATAAGTGTTGTTGTCCATTGTGCCCACAGCTTTCCCTCGAGATAATATGTCGGCAAAAGTACAATATTCTGTTCTTTAAATCACATAACGGAGGCTGTTTTATCGGAAAAATGTCAAATTTATGGATTTCGGCCCGCTGCTTTCGCGCGTTTCTTGTTTGGCTCATCATGCCAGCTTTTTCCGTTCTTTCCCCTTAAAGGCCCCTCTGCGCTGTTTCATGAACGAAAGGTTTCCGATAACATTATTTGGGGCAATTGACATGAATTTTTGCAGGTAGCCTTATTTGGTTTTTACCGCATTTTTGGGTAAATTTAGACAAGCAATTCATACATATAGTTAACAAAAGAATAGACATTGAAATATCCACGATTGCAAAACATAAATACCGATAAACGTAATGTGGATATTCCATATGGCCTTTTAAAGAACAACGCGAGTGTAGCGGTTTCATTGGGACTAATGAAAAATAAACACTCTCAATAATTATTTAAATATGAAAACTTCAATTGGAATTAAAGATGCAGACTTGAAAAAAGTTGCACAGTTGCTAAATGTGCTATTGGCAGATGAACACATCGTCTATATGAAGACACGTAATGCACATTGGAATGTGGAAGGTGCGGATTTTCATGCCGCTCATTTATTTTTAGAATCTCAATACGATGAACTGGCTGAAGTGATCGATGAAGTGGCAGAGCGTGTGCGTACACTGGGACATTACGCTGTAGGTACATTTGATAAATATCTGAAGCTAACCCGCTTAACGGAATCTACTTCGGAGAAGACAGATAGCCAGTCTTATTATAAAGAATTGCTGGCTGACCACGAAGCTATTGCGATGTCAATCCGTGCGGACCTTGCGGTGGTTGAGGGCACAGCAGATAATGGTACGGAGGACTTTTTGGTCGGACTGTTGGAAAAGCATGAAAAAATGGCTTGGATGCTCCGCGCGCATTTCGTGAAGTAGCTGTAGCTATTTATCCACAGTTGCTGGAAAAAATCCCACCTATCTGAATAGGCGGGATTTTTTTTTCTGTTTTGTTGCCGGCGCAGGATTAATTTTCTATCTTAAAGAGGAATTAAGCCTTCAGAAACATTTTAACATATTACAACTATGCTTGAAGACGACAACCTAAATCAAACCACACTAAATGAGGAGGAAAATGATGGTACTTTGGAAAGTATGCATCATGTGAATAATCCGGTATTGGATCTACCTAAAATTGAAAAGAAGTATCTGGAAGCTATCGTAGCCCACAATCAAAATGATAAGTCCTATTATTTTTCTGATGGTAAAGCGAAGGTGGAAATCAAAATCGTTACCGATGAAATTGTACGGGTCAGGCTGGCACCCCAGGGGACATTTTTGGAAGACTTTTCCTATGCACTGGCTAAGAAAGACCACCGCGTCAGTATACATCAATGTAAGGAGGAGGCCGACCATTACCTAGTCCACACAAACACCATTTCCTGTAAGATTAATAAGAATGACTTTTTGATTTCTTTCTCCGACCGTGCCGGTAACCTGTTCAACGCAGATTTAGCACCCATGCACTGGGAAGAGAACCCCGATTTTGGCGGTTATTATGTTTACAGTACAAAAGTTGCTTTTGAAAGCGAAGCATTTTATGGACTCGGCGATAAGGCGACTAAATTGAACCTTAGAGGGAAAAGACTTAAGAACTGGAATTCAGATACCTACGCTTTTGCGTACGATCAGGATCCACTTTATAAAACTATTCCGTTTTATATTGGTTTAAAAGATGGTGAAGCCTATGGGATTTTCTTTGACAATACCTTCAAGACCTATTTTGATTTCGCGGCAGAAGATCCGGGAAAAACAAGTTTTTGGTCCGAAGGCGGAGAACTGCAGTATTATTACATTCATGGTCCGCATATTATCGATGTGATCCGTCGGTACCATACGTTGACAGGTACACATTATCTGCCGCCGCTGTGGGCGATAGGGTATCATCAATGCCGCTGGAGCTATTATCCAGAAGCCAATGTCCGTAAGGTTGCCGAGGAATTTAGAAAGCGGCAAATTCCATGCGATGCCATTTATCTTGATATTGACTATATGGAGGGGTATCGCTGTTTTACTTGGAATAAACAGTATTTCCCAAATCCCAAAAATATGATCAGTGATTTGGCGAATGACGGCTTTAAAACGGTCGTTATGATCGATCCGGGTATCAAGGTGGATGAAAACTATTGGGTATTCAGGGAAGGGAAGGAGAATAGATATTTTTGCCGTCGGGGGGATGATTATTTTATGGAAGGATTTGTATGGCCCGGGCGTTGTCAGTTTCCTGATTTTACCAATCCGGAGGTTCGCCAATGGTGGGGAACACTTTATCAGGGGCTTGTTGAAGATGGCGTTGCCGGATTCTGGAATGATATGAATGAACCTGCTGTATTTGGGCGGGGAACTTTTCCAGACGATGTGCGCCACCAGTATGATGGGCACCGGGGCTCGCACCGAAAGGCGCATAACATCTATGGCATGCAGATGGTCCGAGCGACCTATGACGGCCTTAAGAAACTGTATAAAAACAAAAGGCCTTTTACGATTACCCGGGCTGCTTATGCTGGTACGCAACGTTATTCTTCGGTTTGGACGGGCGATAACCTGGCGAGCTGGGAGCATCTCAAATTGGGGACTTTGCAGCTACAGCGTCTGTCTACTTCCGGGATGTCCTTTTGTGGAACGGATATCGGCGGATTTACAGGGGAGCCTGATGGCGAATTGTTTACGAGATGGATGCAATTCGGTGTCTTTTCGCCTTTTATGCGGGTGCACTCTGCCGGCGATACGCGCGACCGCGAGCCATGGAGCTTTGGTGAAGATTGGGAAAAGATCAATAGGAAGTTTATTGAGCTTCGGTATAAGCTTTTGCCTTATATCTATACTTGCTTTTGGGAACAAACGAAATACGGTTATCCGATCTTACGTCCCATATCGATGGTCGAACAGCATATTCCGACCAATTGGCAGCGGGAAGAGGAATTCTGTTTTGGTGATAAGATTTTGGTATCGCCGGTATTGCAGCCTGGCCAAAAGAGCAAGATCGTTTATCTGCCTGAAGGGAATTGGTTTTATTATTTCAGCAATGAAACCTACGTTGGCGGCAAAGAACATACGATCGCCACTCCATTGGACGAAATGCCGATGTTTGTCCGTGGTGGATCTGTTATCCCTGAGTATCCTGTCATGCAATATACTGGAGAAAAGAAGATTGAGGAGTTGCAGTTGAATGTTTACTTCGCCGAGGGGGTAACCCGTTCGTATGTGTATTCAGATCATGGCGATACCTTTGCATATGAGCAGGATATTTATCTCGAGAAATGTTTTACAGTATCGGGACTTAAAGATTCCTTGTCGATCAAACAAACCAGCGATGGTCTTTTTACCGAACGGTACGAACACTATAAATTACAGTTAATTGGTTTACCATTCCAGATCAAGAAGGTCAAGACAGATGGTATAGAAACAAAAGTACAACAGGATGAAAAGGGGCGATATTGGATTAATGTCGCACGAGAATTTGATAACATATTGATAGAAGGTTAAACATGGCCAATGAAGTAATTCCGTATAGTCTATTTTCTGAATTTGATGTCGCCTTATTCCAGTCGGGTAAGCACTTCAAATTATACGAAAAGTTCGGTTCACATGAACTGGAAGTCAACGGTGAAAAAGGCGTTTATTTTGCGGTTTGGGCTCCAAATGCAAAATCTATCGCTGTCACCGGTGACTTCAATTTTTGGGATAAGGGGCGCCATGCGCTTTATGTGCGCTGGGATGGTAGCGGAATCTGGGAGGGATTTATTCCAGGACTGGGAAATGGTGAAGCATACAAGTATGTTATTCAGACCTATTCGGACGAACAGCTTGAAAAAGGTGATCCATTTGCGTTTAAATGGGAAGTTGCACCAAAAACTGCTTCAGTTGTTCACTCGACTTGGTACGAATGGAATGACAAGCAGTGGATGCAGGAACGGGTCCTAAAAAATCGATTGGATCAACCTTGGTCGGTCTATGAAGTACATCTGGGTTCCTGGTCCCGGGATCCCGAAAGTCCGGATACCTTACTGAGCTATCGCGAAATTGCCGTTCAGCTTGTATCGTATGTCAAGGAAATGAATTTTACGCATGTCGAATTTATGCCTTTGATGGAACATCCCTATTACCCTTCCTGGGGATATCAGATAACGGGATATTTTGCCGCGAGTTCGCGTTACGGTTCCGCGCAAGATCTCATGTATCTGATCGAGGAATTGCATGCTGCTGGCATAGGTGTGCTTTTGGATTGGGTTCCTTCTCATTTTCCGGGAGATGCCCACGGTCTTTATCGATTTGATGGAACTAGTTTATACGAGCATGAAGACCCACGGAAAGGTTTCCATCCCGATTGGCAATCTTATATTTTCAATTATGGGCGCAATGAAGTGCGGTCTTTTCTGATCAGTAATGCATTTTATTGGCTGGACCGTTTTCATATTGATGGCCTCCGGGTGGATGCTGTAGCGTCGATGCTGTACCTGGATTACAGCAGAAATGAAGGGGAGTGGATTGCAAATGAATTTGGCGGAAATGAAAATTTAGAAGCTGTACAATTTTTAAAAGAATTGAATGAGGCGGTTTATGAACATTTTCCACATGTGCAGACAATTGCTGAAGAATCGACTTCCTGGCCGAGTGTCAGCCGGCCAACGTACGCTGGTGGATTGGGATTCGGAATGAAATGGATGATGGGCTGGATGCACGACACTCTGGATTATTTTAAAGAAGATCCGATCAACCGAAAGTATCATCATGACCGGTTGACATTCGCCACGGTATATGCTTTTCATGAGAATTTTATGCTGCCGCTTTCCCACGATGAGGTCGTTTATGGAAAACAATCGTTGATTTATAAAATGCCGGGAGACGAATGGCAGAAATTTGCCAATCTCAGGGCATTGTATCTCTTTATGTATACCTTTTCGGGAACTAAACTGTTGTTCATGGGCGGTGAATTTGGTCAGACCTCGGAATGGAATGTCAATCAATCGCTTGATTGGCATCTATTGGAGTTTGCTCCGCATCAGGGGATGAAGCAATTTGTTTCGGATCTAAATGGTGTGTATTGTACGCAGCCAAGCCTTTTTCAAAAAGCTTTTGATGCTTCAGGTTTTGAATGGATAGATGCCGGTGACCGTGAAAATTCAGTTGTGGTTTATTGGCGAAAAGGATTCGACTCTTGGGACGATACCGTTGTTGTTCTCAACTTGACACCTGTGGTGCGGGAGCATTTCCGTATAGGTCTTCCATATGCAGGCGAGTGGGAAGTCGTTTTGAGTTCTGATGAACTGAAATATTTCGGCTCTGGAATTAACAACCCACCTTTCCATAGCGAACATCTGCACTGGATGAATCATGTACAGTCGGCTCAGCTGCATTTGCCTCCGCTAGGTGGCTATGTTCTCAAAAGGAAAAAAGAGGTCAAGGAAACAAATCCAATTCAGCAAGGAGAGCGTATTCCTGTATAAAATATGGTTGTAAAATTTCACGGTGTAAAAGAAGAATGAAAGTATTTCACTTGAGTGTTGAATGTTATCCTGTGGCCAAAGTAGGTGGTCTCGCGGATGTTGTGGGTGCATTGCCCAAATACCAAACCAAGCTCGGTTGGGAGGCGGCGGTTGTCATGCCTTGGTATAACCGACCGTTTGTTAGGGATCATGATTTTAGTCTAGTTCACGAAGGTACTTTTTATCAGGGGTCTGAATTGTTGAATTATGGCGTATATAAGGAAAACAAAAATACACTTGGTTTTGAACTTTATCTGATTAAGATTCCGGGCAAACTTGACCGCGAGGAGGTATATTGTTATCCGGATGAAGGAGAGCAATTTATTGCTTTTCAACATGCTGTATTGAATTGGTTTAAAGAAAAAAACATTATTCCAACGATTGTGCATTGCCACGATCATCATGTTGGTTTAGTGCCTTTTTTGATGAAATACAGCAATGATTATAATTTTCTTGCGGATGTTAAGACAGTAGCCACCGTACATAATGGGCAGTATCAGGGCTGGACACATTGGAGCAAAGCTATTTTACTGCCAGCGTTTGATAGCTGGAAGTGGGGGCTTCTGGACTGGGATGGCTTAATCAATCCACTCGCTGCCTTGATTAAATGCTGTGATGCTTACACAACGGTATCCGAAGGTTATCTGGAAGAGCTCTATGTGGAAGCCAATGGTCTGCAGCATTTGT
This sequence comes from Sphingobacterium sp., assembly GCA_022712315.1. Lineage (GTDB taxonomy): Bacteria > Bacteroidota > Bacteroidia > Sphingobacteriales > Sphingobacteriaceae > Sphingobacterium. The sequence goes on from JALAGS010000051.1 coordinate 50,694, forward strand.
TTTATGATGAACGGCATAAATCGGTTGGTATTGTCAATGGGATTGACTGGGAAATCTGGGATCCCGAAATCGATTATACCCTGATGGAAAATTACGGTACCGAACAAGCTTTTGCGGGGAAGTTGAAAAACAAACAGGCCTTGGCACAGCAATACAAGATCAATCCCAAGCTACCGTTGCTGGTTTTTATCGGTCGTTTTGCAACGGAAAAAGGTGCTGATTTGCTGCCCGATATAATTTTGAATCTGACAGCGGAATATCGCGACAGATTAAGTATATTTATACTGGGTGCCGGAGACCCAGTTATCCAGTCGCGTGTGAAATCACTCGTCGATGATGGAATTGAAAATTTTGATGTGTTCTTTGGTTATGATGAAAATCTCGCCCATTGGCTGTATGCCAGTGCGGACTTTCTTTTAATGCCTTCCCGTGTTGAGCCCTGTGGGCTGAATCAGCTTTATGCGATGAAATACGGTACATTGCCTATTGTTCATCGGGTGGGAGGATTGAAAGATACGGTAATCGATCTGGAAAATGATGGATACGGTGTTGGTTTTGATGGTCTGGCAATAACTGAAATTACGGAAGCTATTGCACGGGCTATAAATTTTTACGAAAGTAAAAAGCAGTTTGAAGGGAATCAACGTAAAATGATGTGCTTAGATTTTTCTTGGGATAAATCTGCAGCGAAGTATATAAGTCTATATAACCAAATAATTTAATTTGATATGTCACGTCACAATGTAGTAGCTATCGTCTTGGGCGGAGGAAGGGGCTCACGTCTGTATCCATTGACCGATCAACGGTCTAAACCAGCAGTTCCTATTGCCGGGAAGTATCGCTTGGTGGACATTCCCATCTCGAATTGCCTTAATTCGGGTTTTAACAAGATTTTTGTGTTGACACAATTCAATTCTTCGTCGCTCAACTCCCATATTAAGAATACCTACAACTTTAGTATTTTTAGTAAAGGTTTTGTCGATATCCTGGCTGCAGAACAGACCAATGATGGTGATAAATGGTTCGAGGGTACGGCTGACGCCGTGCGACGGTCGTTCCGTAAGTTGGCCAGCATTGATTATGACTATGTACTGATTTTATCGGGAGACCAGCTATATCAAATGGATTTTGATGCTTTGGTTGACTTCCATGTTGAGAATGAAGGTGACTTGACTATTGCGACTATTCCGGTAAATGGCAAAGATGCGACTGGTTTTGGAATATTGAAATCGGATGAGAAAAACCATATTACCTCTTTTATCGAGAAACCCAATAGTGAACAGCTGGTGGACTGGAGTTCAGAAGTGAGCGACCATTTAAAGAGTGAGGGGCGGGAATACCTGGCTTCTATGGGGATCTATGTTTTTTCAAAAGGCGTTTTGAAACGCATGCTTGAAGAAAATCGGGGAATGGATTTTGGAAAAGAAATTATTCCAGATGCGATTGATACAAGTCGAGTCCTCAGTTATCAATTTGAAGGCTACTGGACTGATATCGGTACAATCGGGTCTTTCTACGAAGCCAATATTGGTCTGACAGATAATATCCCGGCTTTCAACCTATTTGACAAAAATACTGTTTTCACGCGCCCAAGGATGTTGCCACCATCGAAAATTTCGGGGACAACATTAATCAATTCTGTCATTTCGGATGGCTGCATTATCCAGGCCGATAAAATAGATCGTTCTGTAGTGGGGGTACGCTCAAGGATAGGTACAGGTTCAGTGGTGCGCGGAACCTATATGATGGGATCCGATTATTACGAAGATCTCGTCGATATGGAGGATGCAAAGCGGAAAAATATACCTGTGGTCGGTGTTGGAGAGCGCTGTTATATCGAGAACGCCATTTTGGATAAAAACTGCCGTATCGGTAACGATGTCCGGATCAATGGCGGGCCTCATCTGCTGAACGCTAATCATCCAACTTATACCATTTGTGACGGAATTGTGGTGGTCAAAAAAAATGCAGTTATTCCAAATGGAACGACAATAGGATTGACAACCCTCTAAAAATTTATAGAACAAGGGAGATAATATATTGTTATCATTGCAAGTTATTTTAATAAAAGTATGGTGAAATGCAAGTGACCTGCAGGCGGAATCTGTCTGTAGTAAGGAAAGAGTCATTTCATGGTACTGTCTTTGCTTTCTAAAAGCATTTTATTCTAATAAAATCGTATGCAATTGAGACAGATTATCTCCCTTTTTTTTATGCTATTTGTCTTGGTAGGTTGTGATACCTCCTTGATGGTTCAGGGTAGCGGTGTCTTGCGTGATGCCTCGCGGAAATTTGAACTCCACAACGGAGATCGAACAGTCGTTTATATCCCAATGCGGCATTTGGGAACACGTGTATACTATGATCAGATCCAGCGGGCTGTGGATTCACTCCAAAAATCTGGCTATGTTGTTTTCTATGAAAGTATAGCCTATCAGGTGGACAGTGCGGCACAGCGGGATCTTTATGATCGCAAATTCCGCAAGCTGACAGGCAATCGCTTGGGCCTGCAGCAATGTATCGAAACTCCGGGCGATACCACAAGGGTTCTTCGTGCACCAATGTATCGCAAACTCGGCCAACGCATTATTAGCCAGCCCGATTATTCCTTTTTCCTGGTTAACTATGAAACAGCAGTCAATGCGGATATTCCTAAAAATAAGCTTCTTGATGAGTTTGAATACCTGTATGGCACCATTACACTTGATCCATGCGATTATAAAACGCCGCTCAATGAGCCTTATTCCTGCAAGCCAGCAAAAACAAGCTTAAAGAATAAGTTTGATCGGGAATTTGTGATGAAAAAAAGAGAAGAGAATCTTGCTTCTTTAGTTGCTGATGCGCCGCAGCAGAAGATTTTAATCTTATTTGGAACCTCCCATTTTAAAGGCTTTTTGCGTAATTTGCAAGCTCGGGATCCCAAATGGGTCAAGATCAAATAATATGATAGGAAAACTCTTCATTGTACTGCTTATACCAGTAACTATTTATGTCGTTTATTATTTATTAAATCGTACGGCCAAAAATAGCAAGGCCATTAAACGTGTGCTAAGCGACGAAGGCAAGGAAATTTTAGAAAAGGAAGTTGCCTATTATCGTAATTTATCGGTCGCCGATAAGGCAGAATTTGAAGCGCGCTGCCTAAAATTTTTGGATACCGTCAAAATCGAAGGTGTAGGGGTAGAAGTGGAACTAAAAGATTATATGATGATTGCAGCGAGTGCAATTATACCAATTTTTGCTTTTAAGAAATGGACCTATCCTAACTTGACAAATATTATGGTGTATCCCGCACAATTTAATACGGCCTATGAATTTGAGGGGCATGCCGATCGAAATATCATGGGGATGGTCGGAGAGGGTGCAATGAATGGACAAATGATCCTATCTAAATCAGCCCTGGAGTATGGATTTAAAAATCCAAAGGACGGACAGAATACAGCGATACACGAATTTGTACACCTGATCGATAAAACAGACGGCACAGTGGATGGTGTTCCTACACACTTGATGGATAAGGCTTCCGTGATTCCTTTTATGAATCTGATCCGGGAAGAAATTACCAAAATAAAAGAGAATAAATCGGATATCGATGTGTACGGAATGACTAATCCTGCGGAGTTTTTTGCGGTCGCCTCGGAATATTTTTTTGAAAACCCAGAAAAATTCAATTCTAATCATCCAGAACTTTATAAAGCACTTTCTGAAATTTTTGAACAAAGTTAGCTATCGATAAATAAAATTTTAGTATTTTTAAGGCAAACAGAAGTTGTTTGCCTTTTTTCTGCGAGCACCCGCTCCTAGGCTGGACAAGAGCGCATCGCTTCATAAAAGTTTTTGTTAATTATAACTGTTATGCCTAAAACTACAATTTATTCTACGATTGCCCTGGCTTGTATGCTATTTTGTGGCAATAATCATGGCTTTTCCCAGCAGCGTTATGCGACAGGGACCACTTTCACGGAAATGGCCGATCCGACAACGGACACCTTATCCAATTGGTCGAATGTTAAATCTGGGCTGCATGCTTCGTTTGTATCGATAGATAAACGTTATCCCAAATCTGTTAATCCAAATCTGACCGTGCAAAGCACAGCGACAGTGGATGCATGGAAAGGTGAACAAGTATCGGCACAAGTACTGCTATGGACCAATGCTGCTGCTGCAAATGTAGCGGTATCTGCGAGTGCGCTGAAATCTGCGGCAGGTAAGGTAATTGGCGGCGATGCGGTACAGGCGCGTTTTGTCCGTTATGTGATGACCGACGAATTTGCCAGCGGCTGTGGCCATCGTAAACCGGAAGATTTTAAAGCGGCGCTTTCTGCGGATATGCTGGATGACCTAAAAAGCTATGATCTCGAAGCAAAGAAAGTGCGTCCTGTATGGATTACTGTAAAGGTTCCGAAGGAAGCGGCGGCAGGACAATATAAAACAACAATCTCTGTTCAACAAAATGGTCAAGCGAAAGAGCAGTTACAGCTCATTGTCAATGTACAAAATCATGTGTTGCCACCATCTTCGCAGTGGACATATCATTTGGACCAATGGCAACATCCTTCTGCGGTTGCCCGCGTCAATCAGGTGAAGATGTGGAGTGATGAACATTTTGAAGCCCTGAAACCCACGATGAAGCAATTGGCCGCTGCAGGACAGAAAGTTATTACGGCAACTTTAAATAAAGATGCCTGGAATGTGCAGACATACGATCCTTATGCGGATATGATCACCTGGAAGAAGACAAAAGACGGTTCCTGGACTTATGATTATACCGTTTTTGACCGCTGGGTAAACTTTATGATGGATCTGGGAATCAACAAACAGATCAATTGCTATTCACTGCTACCATGGAACAATGAAGTACATTATTTCGATGAGGGCAAGAATGAACTTGTCAATGTTATTGCGAAGCCCGGAACACCTATATTCGAAGAATTATGGACACCTTTCTTACAGGATTTTAGTAAGCATGTCACGGCAAAAGGCTGGCTGAAAATTACCAATATTGCGATGGATGAAAGGGGGCGGGAAGAAATGGACCCGGCGATAGCCTTGTTGGAACGTGTGGCGCCTGAATTTGGGGTGGCATTCGCTGATAACCACAAAAGTTACCAACGCTATCATAAGAGTACCGATATCAGTGTTGCCGCGGGTGATCCTTTTGACCAGAAAGATCTGATTGAGCGTCGCAAAAAAGGATATATCACGACATTTTACGTTTGCTGTTCGGACGAATTTCCAAATCAATTTACATTCTCTGATCCGGCAGAATCCACCTATATGGCTTGGTATGCTCTTGCAGCAGGCTTCGACGGTGCATTGCGTTGGGCATTTAACTCCTGGGTAGAGGATCCACTGCGTGACTCTAGGTTCCGCACATGGCCTGCAGGAGATACCTATATTGTTTATCCACAGGGAAGAAGCTCCATCCGTTATGAGCGTATGCTGGAAGGTATTCAGGATTATACCAAAGTCGGTATACTCAGAGCAAAGTTGGAAAAGGCAAAAGATCAAGCTAATCTAACAAAGCTGAATGCAAAAATTGCAAAACTAAATACTGCTAAGCGTTATGCAGACTGGAATAAAGATCTCAATGACGCAAAGAATTTTGTCAATGAGCTGTCCAGACAAATAAAATAGAAAGGCTTAAACCTGATGGTTTTACAAAAAGCTGTTCCAATTAATTTTGGAGCAGCTTTTTTATTGACCGTTTGTGTTCTTCCTTCTTATTGGCTCCTTTTGTTCACAAGTGTATTCATTGCAGGTTGTAGTAACAGCGCTATAGAAAATTTATTTTAGGCAGCCTCCGGATAGGGATTCGATTCTGATCAGCAGGCAATCATTCCCAAACCATTACCCTAGATTATTGTTGTTATAAAGTAGCGAAAGCTTAAACAGTACAACTTCGCTTTATGACATTCTAAAATTATAATATGGGTATGAAAAATGTAGCACATCAGATTGTTGACCTTTTAAAAGATGCGGGAATTCAACGTATTTATGCCGTAACGGGCGATAGTTTAAATTTTTTCAATGAAGCTGTCCATGAAGATGGGACCATGCAATGGATACATGTCCGGCATGAGGAGGCTGGTGCTTTTGCGGCAACCGCGGAGGCTGATCTGCATGGAATTGCCTGTTGCGCCGGAAGTAGCGGGCCCGGACATGTGCATTTGATCAACGGTGTCTATGAAGCACATAAGACACGTGTACCCATGCTTGTGATTGCGTCCACTTGTGCGACATATGAATTTGGAACCGACTATTTCCAGGAAACCAATCCGATTAAATTGTTTGACGACTGTTCATGTTATAACCAAATGATCACTCGACCAGAGCAGGTGCAGCGTATGGTTCAGAATGCACTGCAACAGGCCATCTCCAAGCGGGACGTCGCAGTAATCGGTCTGCCGGGAGATGTATCTGAAATGGAAGCTGTGCAGATGAATACCTCATCGAAGGTGTTTTTTACAGAACCACAAATCAGACCTTCGGAAATGGAAATTGGGCGCCTTGCCCAATACATCAACCAGGCAGAGAAAATAACTTTATTTTGCGGTGTTGGGGCAAAGAAGGCGCAGAAGCAAATTGTTGAATTAGCACAAAAGATCCATGCGCCAGTGGGCTATTCATTTAAAGCAAAGTTGAATATCCAACGTGACAATCCCAATGAAATTGGGATGACAGGTCTTTTGGGGACGGCCTCTGCATTCCAAAGCATGCATCATTCAGACCTCATTTTACTTTTGGGTACTGATTTTCCCTACAAGGATTTTATACCCACCAATAAAACCATTATCCAGATTGATATAGAAGGCGAGAAGCTGGGACGTAGGTCGATCGTTGATTATGGTTTAGTGGGCGATATAAAGCATACGATAAAGGCGGTATTACCCTTTGTGGAAGCACGGTCGGAGACTAAATTTCTCGAAAAACAACTTGACGCCTATGCGAAGGTCAAGGAAGACCTTATGATCTATGTTGACGATTCGGGAAGTGAATGTGCTATTCAACCAGAGTTTGTCGCTCACACGATCGATCAAAAGGCCAATGATGATGCTATTTTTTTGGTCGACACAGGCATGTGCTGTGTTTGGGGCGCGCGTTATATCAATCAGCAGAAAGATCGTATTATGCTCGGATCCTTTAATCACGGATCGATGGCCAACGCAATGCCAATGGCTATAGGTGCAGCACTGACACATCCTGAAAGGCAAGTAATCGCCTTTTGTGGCGATGGCGGGCTGTCTATGTTATTGGGCGATCTTGCCACAATAAAACAATACAAGCTGCCGATAAAAATAATTGTCTTCAACAACCGTGCACTCGGTATGGTCAAGCTGGAAATGCAGGTTTCAGGTCTAAAAGATCAGGAGACGAATATGGTTAATCCAGACTTTGCCATGGTGGCACAAGCGATGGGAATTCGTGCCTATACCGTGACTCAGCCCGAGGATGTCGATGGCGTAATTACGGAGGCTTTAGGCTTAACAGATGAGCCTGTTCTTATCGATATCTATACCAACCCCAATGCGCTGGCTATGCCACCAAAGATATCCTTCGGTCAAATGAAAGGTATGACGGAAAGTATGGCAAAGTTAATGCTATCTGGTAATTTCGAAGAAGTGTGGGATACCATCAAGTCTAATTATAAACATTTGAAATCGCTTTAATCTATTGATTAAGCGAGTGTATATAGAAAAAAATCCTCTCCATACATAAATATGGAGAGGATTTAAGTGATAAATTAGCGTAAATTCATTGATGCCCAGTATTGGGCCGCCCATGGGCTGTTAGTCGAGATGGTAAGGTCATGTTCTCTCAACATTGACGTTGAACAAACCAAAGGCTTTTAAGTAATTCTTCTTTACAGCGCCTAAGTTTTTCAATTTTTGATTCGGAAGAAATTGTAACTTGCTCTTTAACAATAATAGCTAAGTCTGTTTCAATGGACAATTTTGTGAGTGATGTACATCCACTATCAAATTTCTTAAAGCTTACATCTTTCATACTAATATTGGTTAAGAATTCCTGAATTTTATACTGTACAATTTACTAATAAAAATTAGCTTTACAATAAACGAGTAATAATTTTATTGTTACTAAATTGTTTATTTTTAATAGCTTACCCTTGTCTAACTTATAAACAATATTCGCCACTTTTTTGTTTTCTAGATTTTGAAATTTTAAATGTTAGTTATTTAAAACAAAAATTCTTTTGAATTGCTATATCATAGTGTCATAAAATAGACGATATGAAGGCAATCAATGTAGGATTAATACTGTTGATGTGCAGCACAGCCTGTCATCAAGAACAAAAAAAGCAAGACACTGCAACTGAAAAAAGTGATACAGGAAAGATCGATCAGCAGCTGTCGGATACGGTAAGTTACGCGCATGGAAAGAATAATTACCGGTACCTCAAGAACGGGGATACCATTTCATTGGCCATCACCATTGAAGGGGATAAGGTACATGGGAATCTGCTTTATGCCTGGAAGGAAAAGGATCGCAATAACGGACATATTGATGGTGTATTGAAAGGCGATGTTGTACTGGCAGATTATACTTTCTCATCTGAGGGGCAGGAATCTGTTAGGCAAGTCGTATTTAAGCTGTCCAAGGACCGTGCGCTTGAAGGTTATGGCACTATGGAAGAAAAGGCCGGCAAAATGTCTTTTGTTGATCCGCAAAAGGTGACTTATGATGAGAAATTTCCGTTAGAAAAAGTAAACGCGAGCGATTGAAATTAGCTTCGGTATAAAAATAATCAGGCCGGTCAACAGTGCGGTTAGGCTGCTTATCATGACCGCAGCAGCAGCAATATCTTTGATTCTTTTGATGTTTGGATTGTTTTCCGGGCACACGAAATCAGAGAGATTTTCCAATGCAGTGTTTAGCAATTCGCAAACAAATACAAAACCGATTGAAAAGATGACGGCGAGCCATTCGTATGTACTGATTCGAAGTACATAAGCCAAGAGAAGAGCAACAACTGCGGCAACACAATGGACCCTAAAATTGTGCTCTTCCTGCCAGGCTATTTTCACACCGTTATAGGCATAGCGGAAACTCTTTAACCGAGCAAGGAGCGAAAAGTTATTTTTGGCCATAGCATCCTGATATTTTCTGTAAATATAACTTTTTCCAACCGTCTAGCTCGCTGTATCTTTCCGAGATGTTTGACGATCTGTTTAGTTTGTCGCGTTTTTTATTGTAAATGACCTGTATTTTTGATTAAATTGCTGTATGATCTATGATTTTGATAAAATAATTGTCCGTCGCGGTACTGATTCGGTTAAATGGAATCAGCAGGATTATGAAGATTTGATTCCACTGTGGGTAGCTGATATGGATTTTCCGGCTGCGCAACCTATCGTGGAGGCATTGGCACAAAGGGTTCAGCATGCAGTTTATGGTTATGCCAAAGTGCCAGAGGCCTTTTATCAGGCTGTTATAAATTGGTTTTCTCGCAGACACCGCTTTACAATACAGCAGGAATGGTTGCTTCCTGTTATCGGTGTGGTACCGGCGCTGTCGGCTTTGGTCAAAGCATTTACAGAGCCCGGCGATAAGGTATTGATTCAGGAACCGGTATACCATTGTTTTTTTTCCTCGATCGAACGTAACCAATGCGAGGTCGTTTCCAACGATCTGATCTATCGGGATGGCCAATATGGGATCGATTTTGAGGATTTCGAGTATAAGGCAAGTGATCCGAAAGTGAAATTATTTATTTTATGTAGTCCGCATAATCCTGCTGGAAGGGTATGGACGAGGGCCGAACTTGAACGCTTGGGCGAGATCTGTCTGCGTCATCAGGTTTTGGTCATTTCAGATGAAATTCATTGTGACCTTGTTTTTGACGGACATACGCATATTCCCTTTGGAACTATTAGTCCTGAACTACTCGCTCATTCCATTACTTGCATTGCACCAAGTAAGACTTTTAATTTGGCAGGATTACAGGTCGCTACGATTGTTGTTGCTGACCCTGAACTTAAGAAGAAAGTACAGCAGGCATTTTTGGTCAACGAAATCGCCAGTATAAGTCCTTTTGCCATCGCGGGCCTGACTGCAGCTTATGATGAAGGGGAAGAATGGCTGGATCAGGCACTGGCTTATATCCGTGCGAACTATCTTTATTTGAAAAGCTTTATGGCTGAACACCTTCCTGCTTTGCAGGTACTTCCCTTGGAGGGAACCTATCTCGTATGGGTGGATTGTGCTGCCTTGGGAGTTTCTAGCCGAAAGTTGGGTGAACTGTTGTTGGCTGAAGGACATGTTCAAGTCAATGTTGGGGCAATGTATGGAAAGGGGAGCAATGACTTTATTCGCCTGAATATCGCTTGTTCGAGGTCCGTATTAGCAGCAGGTTTAAGACGGTTGAAAGCTGTTTTCTCTACCTTACTGCAAGGCGGAAGACTTTAAATCTAACTCTAGCGAACTAAAGATTCTTTCTGGCCAATAATATCAAACAATGCCCGAAAAAAAGCAGCTGTACCGCTTCCGGTACAGCTGCTTTTTAGTTTTCATCCTGTGTTGAATTAGATACCCATTTCTTTTAGAATAAAGTGTGCATTGTCAATTTTATCGGCAACCCAAAGGACATAGCGAATATCGACACCAATGGATCTGCTGTAACTTTCGTTCCAGGCGAAATCATTGATTGTTGCATCATAAGCACGGTCAAAATTGACACCAATCAATTCACCATTTTCATTCATGATCGGAGATCCTGAATTACCGCCAGTGGTATCCATATCGTATAGGATATTTACAGGGACAGAACCTAAATCTTTCTGAAGGTAAGGGCCAAAGTTTTTATTGAGGTAAGCTGTTTTGATTTCCTGCGGATAGTCAAATTCTGCCAAGCCCAGATTTCCTTTTTGAATAATCCCTTCGATGGTTGTAAATGGCTTCATATAGGTTGCATCAGCAGGTGAGTAACCCTTGATGTGGCCATATGTCAAACGTAACGTTGAGTTTGCATCAGGAATAAAATTCTTTGCCTGAAAAATTTCTTTGACGGCCACATAATCACCCATTAATTTATTGAGTACGCCCTCGCGTCTTTTTTGCTCAGCCGCAAAAGTCACAATGTCATTGTTCAGACCAACCTGGAAGTTCAATAATCTGTCGTCGAATTTTTGAAGCGCATCTGCATTCGCTAAAACGGTATTCAGTACATAGTTTTGATCAGCAAGTTTGGTGTTATTGATAATTTCTGTGGCAAATCCCGGTGCCGTTTCACTGTTCAGTTGCAGTGTTTGGATAGCTGGCAATTGATTTTTACCTTGAAATGCCGCCGCATCCTGTAGCATTTTAGTCAGGATCCGTTGATCTGCCTGTTTGTTATAGCTTTCGTAAGTTTCTTTAAGAGCTGTTTTTAATTTTTCAATATTTAAATCGAAAAGCTGTTTGGCCGCCTGGGGTGATTTTTCCTTGGCTAAGTTGGTTTTCAGAACGTTTAGGTCGCGAGCTACTTTCAATAGGCTTGTGCTATTGTAAATATTATTGATCCAAAGCTCTTTCAGCGCATCCTGATTGCTGACCTGATAATACGATTCAATGTCAGCCAATAGACTGCCATACTTGTCTTTTAGTGCCGGTTTGCTCAGGATAAATGCAGCCAGTGCTTCATCCTCCTGCTTTTTGGTCGCCAGCAAGTCAATACCACGTAGTCCTTTTAGTTTACCGCGGTAATTTTTTAAAACATTGGCATTGCGTTTTATCCGTGTTGCCAGTGATAAAGCGATGTCGGTATTGTCTTTACCGGCTTCTTCCATTTGTTTGTTTTGGAAATCATAGAGATTGGAAACATACGGCAATAGGTACTCCTGCTGATATTGAATATACTGCGCTGGTCGGTGTCGGAATGTTTTTCCGGGATATCCCAGGATAAAGGTAAAATCATTCTCTCTGACCCCATTTGGATTTACTTTAAGGTGTTTCTTCGGTTGATAAGGAACATTTTCTTTGGAATAAGGTGCAGATTTTCCGTCTTTACTGACGTATGCTCTTAAAAAGGAATAATCTCCGGTATGTCGAGGCCACACCCAGTTGTCGGTCTCGCCGCCAAACTCACCGATATTCTGACGTGGAATATAGACCAAACGGACATCTTCGATGGTTTTATAGCGAAATAGAACGTAGCTCTTACCGATAAACATTTCGGACACTTCGGCTTTAATCGTCGGGTCCTGTTTTTCAGCTTGCTTAACTAACTCCTCCTGCTTACGTTTGATGGTGTTGATGCGTTCCACAGGATCGCTGATGTTCGCGACGGCATTTAAAATTTTATCGGAGACATCCTCATAGGAATCCGTAATTCTTATTTTTAGTCCTTTCGCTTCAATTTCTTGCTCCTGATTTTGCGCAACAAAGCCATTTTTCAGGTAATTGTTGATCGCTGTACTAGCTAACTGAACAGCAGAGAAGGCACAATGGTGATTGGTAATAATCAATCCGCGATTGGACACAAATGATCCGGTACATCCGCTGACTTGAACCAGGGCGTCTACTAATCCAACCTGACCTGGGTTGTATATATCCTTCTCACTGATCTTTAACCCAGCTTTCTTTAGTCCAGCTTTGTTCAATTCGCTCAATGGATACATTCCTTCATCAGGATTAGCCTTGCTGTAAGGACTGTTTGCCATGGTTAAAAATAAAGCTAGCGCAATTGTCGTACTATTAATAAACTTCATAGGATTTTAACTATCAACTGTTGTAAATCTCCAAATTTAAGAAAAGGTTTTTGATGAAATCGACTTTTTATGCGAACTAATGTAACAATAGTGGATAGACAGTGGCTTTTTGGCAAGGTATTTATTGTATAATCGGCAGGCCAAATATCCATTCAGCCTTTTAAATTATCAAAGGATTTGACATGGGTTTACGACAGGATTCGTAATTTTGTGCTTTAAAGATAGTAAGATGACCTTAATCCAACTGGAATATATTATAGCTGTTGATACCTACCGAAGTTTTGTTGCAGCTGCTGAAAAATGTTTTGTCACGCAACCTACGTTGAGCATGCAAATACAAAAACTTGAAGAGTCTTTAGGGGCGAAGATCTTCGATCGGAGCCGTCAGCCTGTCATTCCTACAGAAATCGGCGAGAAAATTATTCTTCAGGCCCGGTTGGTGCTCACGGAAAGCCGAAAGATTAATGAGATTGTGCAGGATAAAAAAGGAGAGATTGAGGGAACGCTAAAGGTGGGGGTTATTCCGACGATCGCTCCATATTTACTTCCGAATGTGCTGACCACGTTTATGGAAAAATACCCGAAGCTGCAATTACAGATCTGGGAATATACGACAGAGCGAATTGTCCATGAACTAAAAGTAGGACTTTTGGATTGTGGTGTGTTGTCGACTCCCCTAAATGATCCGGGCATCTTAGAATCTCCGCTTTTCTATGAGAACTTTGTCGCTTATATTTCTACCAATAGTCCTTTGTTCGGGAAGAAAGTACTTAGCGGCGATGATATTGCCGACGATAAACTCTGGTTACTCAATGAGGGACATTGCATGCGCGGTCAGGTGCTCAATATTTGTCATCATAAACACAATCAGGATCTAACGGGACGATTTGAATATAATACCGGCAGTGTGGAAACGCTGAAACGTATGGTTGATATCAACGACGGCATTACCATATTGCCTGAACTGTCGATCTGGGATTATTCCGATGAACAATTGGATAGGATCCGTTATTTCAAATCACCGGAGCCTGTACGGGAGATCTCCTTGGTGACAACGCAGAATTTTGTAAAGCGACATGCGATCCAGGCGCTGGAAAGAGAAATATTGGCTGTAGTACCGGATAAATTCAAAACAAAAAAGAAGAAGGAAGTGTTGAGCTTTCAATAGGAAGATATGAGAAACCTCAAGGGACGTTTTTTTAGGAAAATAGATCAGATCAATCAATGGCGAATGAAGAAAGTTTCGAACAGAAATTTTATCATTCTATTGGCGTTTTTGGTTGGAATTGTTGGCGGTATTATGGCATCTGTCCTGAAAAGACTAACCCATTTTATTGCAACAACTATACAGGACGATATCGACTGGAAAGTCAAATATTCGGTGTACTTGATATTTCCATTAATTGGGATTTTACTCAGTGTATTTTTTGTCCGGAAGTTTCTGAAAGGGAAAAAGATGGAGCATGGAATCACACCGATTATCTATGCCATCAGCCGGAAAGGAAGCCGTTTGGATCCGAGCAATATCTATTCACAGGTGGTGACGTCGGCCATTACGGTCGGGTTTGGTGGTTCCTGTGGTCTGGAGGCTCCAGTTGCTTTGGGAGGATCTTCCATTGGTTCGAATATTGCCCGTTTTTTTGGGCTACAATATAAAGAAGTAACGATGTTATTGGCCTGTGGGGCAGCGGCGGGAATTTCAGGTGCTTTCAACAGCCCTTTGGCGGGGATGATTTTTGCGATCGAGATCTTACTGCCTGAGTTTTCCATTCCAGTATTTATTCCTTTACTGATTTCATCGGCTTTGGCTTCGGTTGTCTCGCGGGTACTTTACAATGAACCGCTATTCAGCACGTTTAATTCTGATTGGCAGGTTTCTGCCTTGTTGTTCTATTTGCTATTGGCGGTGTTGATCGGTCTTTATACCATTTACTTTGCCCGTGTTTCCAGAAGTGTCGGAAAATGGTTTTCAAAAATTAAAAATCCCTATAATAAAGTCTGGGTCAGCGGTATTGCCTTAGGTTTGATGATTTTCGTTTTTCCAGCACTGTATGGTGAGGGCTACATTACGATTCAGCAGATTCTCAATGGACAGTTTAATTCAATTGTTAAGAATAGCTTGTTTTCAGGCTATAAGGACATTGGATTAGTAGTCTTTGGCTATACCATATTGACTTTATTCGGGAAATCCTTTGCTGCATTATTTACCCTAAATGGTGGCGGCAATGGGGGTGTTTTTGGTCCGAGTCTGGTGATGGGTGGTCTATTGGGCTTTGCATTTTCTTATGGCGTCAACCTGACCGGAATTGCCGAATTAAATGTGCCAAATTTTGTGGTAGCAGGCATGGCCGGAGCTTTGAGCGGTATCATGCATGCGCCATTGACGGGGATATTCTTGATCGCAGAAGTGACCGGAGGCTACACATTAATGGTTCCACTGATGCTGGTCTGTTCAATTTCCTATCTGATCAATCGGTCTGTTTTAAAGCATTCAATTTATACCAAGGTACTGGCGGAGTCTGGAGATCTCATTTCTTATGAGGATAAGGATCGATCTGTGTTAAGCATGATGCGGATAAAATATGTATTGGAAACGAATTTTGTCATCTTACGTCCTGATGAAACACCTAAAGGCCGGCAAACGGACATCATCCACAGTAAACGCAATATCTTTCCGGTGGTTGATTACGAAGGCAAATTTATGGGGCTTCTCTATAGCGAGTTTCTATTTTCTGTCCTATTGGGTGAAGTAGATGGGGGAGATACTCCTTTTGAAAAATTAGCTCAGAAGCCCAATGATACCGTAGGAATCAATGAAAATATGGAGATTGTGATGGCCAAAATGAATAAGGACGACACTTGGATACTTCCGGTTTTGGGCGATGAAAATAAATACATGGGTTTTGTTTCCAAATCGAGTGTATTTAATAAATATAGGGCATTATTAATACGCCAGGGCCACTATTTAGAGTAATTCGAGGAGGTATACTCGTTGAAATAAGCTTCCTTTGATCTAATGTTGGCCAAAGGAAGCTTACCGGATTTTTTTAACCGCGCAAAGCCATAATTTTAGTGACATATTTCCCGATAATATCAAACTCTAAGTTGACTGTGCTACCCACTTCAACCTGCTGTAAGTTGGTGTGCTCAAGCGTATAGGGAATGATTGCAACGGAAAACTGATCGTCTCTGGAATCTACGACCGTCAAACTAATGCCATTTACAGTAATGGACCCTTTTTCTACGGTAATATTTTGTTTAGAAACATCGTATTGGAAAGTGAAAATAAAACTCCCGTTTTCGTCTTTCTTTTGGATACAAAGGGCAGTCTGATCGACATGGCCCTGAACGATATGGCCATCAAATCTTCCGCCGGCTAGTGTACAACGTTCTAGATTGATCAAGTCACCTACCTTTAACTGAGCCAGATTTGTCTTCTGCAAGGTTTCATCAATTGCCGTAACTTTATGTAGGTCATTGTTCAACCCCACGACTGTAAGACAAACACCATTGTGACTTACACTTTGGTCTATTTTGAGTTCATTGGATATAGGGGAACTGACGTAAAAATGGATATTGCTTTTCTCCTGTTCGATATTTTCTATTTTTCCTAAGGTTTCTATGATTCCAGTAAACATGCTATTTTTTTTTGATTGATTCAAAGTTACTAAATAATTAACTGAAATATCCATGTTTAGGTCAGACAAATACGGCTGTTGTGAAGAACTACGAAGACCTACGCTGGATAGCTGAAATTAGTCTCTATGTCTACAGGAAGTAGGGTAGTCAAAGAGACATTCAGAGGTCAATTCCTAATTGTAATCATCCGGTGGGATGAATTTATGGGTGCCATTCCTTTTCTCAGGAAAAGAAAATAATAAAAGAGAATGACAGCTCGTGCATTGATAAATATAACTAATGCTAGGGTTAAATATGGTAATGGAGCGATTTGAATGTAGGTAGTCAAAAAATGATCTGTTTAAAAATGCAAAAAGATTGTAGTGTACATTGTACACTTACTATTCCTTTTGTGGCGGCTATCTTAAAACAAATTTATGGGAGTTGAAAAAAAATATAACAAAATTTTTGTTTATATCATTTGAAGCACTATCTTTGTCCTAGGTTTAGGTTGATTGCCTCTTACAAAGAGGTATTTATAAAAGCTTAGCAGGTCGCCCGACCGAATGCTAAGCTTTTTTTATTTCCAGTTTTTTTAAATTATAGGCCCTTTAGTTTTCTGATAAACAGTTGTTTGTGTTTTTTTAATTTGGTTCGAGACTGGATATGGGGTATTGGTCGAAGGTAGTTAACCTTTGAAAGCATACCATTCGGACGGCATATCGATATATTTCAAGGTTCGGATATGGAGGATTCAGGGAAGGTAATTATCCCTTGAAAGCATACCATGCGGATAGCATAATAATAGTAAGGTATTCAAATTTTTTCGATTTAAACCGTTCTTTTAATGCGTATAATGCTTTGGACCTGGCATAATAGACGGTTGATGCGGTGGTGTTCAATGTTTCACAAATTTCTTCTGTGTTCAAACCGTCCAGAAAGCTGAGCCGGCAAATTTGTGCCTGCTGTCTGGGGAGCAAGTTGATTTCAGCAAGCAGCAATTCGGTGAGTTCAGTGCGGAATATTTTCTTAAGTACATCTTCTTCCGGAACCGACATATGCTGCAGAATATCGAGTTCTTCTTTGCGTATTTTGAATTGAGCTGTTCTTTGTATATCAATGCAGGCGTTTTTAGTCGCGATAAAAAGAAAGGCTTTAAGGCTGTCATAATTTTCTACCTTTTGTCTATTATTCCACAGCTTTACAAAAACATCGGAGACAATTTCTTCTGCATCGGTTTTATTGCGGAGGTAGGAAAAGGCAAAATAGCGCAATGAATGGCCAAAATGATCCATAAAAAAGCATAAAGCTGTTTCATCACCTTCTTTCAGCGTATGGATATATGATTCTTTTTGCTGCATACTTGGTTATTGATCATTTTTACGTTTGCCTTCGGATTATGCTATTCTCCTTTATGGTCTATACGTCATTCAATAGGTATATTCACATGCGGCTCCTGCTAGGAATCGCTTTGCTAAATTACATAAAAAACTTGGGTTGTCATGATTCAATCCAGACAACCCAAGTTTTTAGAGATTAAAAAATAGTTGATTTATTTTTTAATCATCTTATTGGCTACAATCTCCCATTCCTGTATATGGGCAGGTCGGTGTTCTCTGGTGACGATTTCATCAAAATGCGGCATCAATTGCGGATATTGTGCTGCTAGATCTTTTTCTTCCCAAGGATCTGTGGTTAAATCGTATAATTGCCATTTAGCTTTGGGATTCTTCTTTAAATCGAGTTTTACAGCTTTCCAATGTCCTTCCCGTATAGCGATCTGGCCACCTTTTTCGGGGTATTCAAAATAGAGATATTGATGATGTTCCTGTTTATTCTTTTGCCCCAGCCAGGTTGGAAGTAAGGATAGGCCATTGCTGTGCCCAGGATTCTCCTGAATCAGTTGTGCGAAGGTTGCCATGAGATCGTACTGGGCCGAAATTAAGTCTGTCTTAGAATTCGCTTTGATATGGTTGGGCCACCTGACAATTAACGGGACTTTAATACCGCCTTCAAAAACATCCATTTTCAATCCCCTAAGAGAATCGACACTACGGAAAAAGCGGTAATCTATACCACCATTAAAGCCAGTTCCGTTGTCACTGGAAAACAAAATAATTGTGTTGTCATCGATTCCCAAGGATTTGATATGCTTCATTAGAATACCTACCTGGTCATCCAGATAGGTGATCATACCGGCATAGGTTGCCCTAGGATAGGGGGTTGCGGTATAACCATCCTGTCCGTAATAGGGCTTATCATGGAACAGATCCTTATATTTATCTACATATACTTGGGGAACCTGCAGTGACAGGTGCGGCAATGTGTAAGGCAGGTATAAGAAAAAAGGTTTATTTCGGTTGTTGTCAATAAATGTCAATGCCTTTGCTGTCATTAGTTCAGGTGCATATTCCTTCCCGTTGAACTGTTGGAAGTCTTGTGGAGCGGCCTTGTTGGAATCTAATGGTGTATGGACAAATTTTTCCTTGTTCTGAAGCGGATATTTTGTTTCATTTTCCCAAAGATGGCTGGGGTAGTAATTGTGTGCCTGTTTTTGGTCTAAGTAACCGAAGAAATAGTCGAATCCCTGTTTAATGGGGCTTCCGGTAGAATTATTCATGCCAAGTCCCCATTTTCCAATGGCAGCAGTCTGGTAACCGGCCTTTTTAAATAGGTGAGCCATGGTGAAGGTTCCTTCGGGAAGCGGCATTTGACCTGCCTCTAAGCTATCGGCGAAACCGCCCAATTCATAATTTCCGCGGATGTAGGATTGACCGCCATGCTTGCCCGTTAATAACATGCATCGGGCTGGGGCACATACAGGTGTACTTGTGTAATGATTGATAAAGCGCATACCCTCATGTGCCAGTTGCTGGATATTGGGTGTTTTAATCAAACGCTGTCCATAAGGCTCGGTTTCGGCATATCCTAAATCGTCTGCATAAAAGAAGACGATATTAGGGAGTTTATGCTGTTTTTTCTTTTGCTGTGCAAAAAGGGTCCCCCATCCAAGTAGGATGAGGGAAAGTCCAACTTTTATTTTCATTTTTTACGTTCTCCTTCCAACAATTGTTTGAGTTCAGTGACCTTTTCGGGATATTTTGAAGCAACATTATGTTTTTCACCGATATCGTTTTTGAGATCGTACAATTGGTCTTCAGGAAGACTTCCTGTTTCCGTGTCCGTTAATTTCGTATAGGGGGCACCTTTACTTGGAGCAATATATTTCCAGTCGTCCTTTACGATAGCCAATGTCTGTGCGTGCTGAACCATGCTCGTGCGGCCCTTATTATCTTGACCCGTTAAAGTTGTCAAGAGTGGCTTGCTGTCTTTTGCTTCGTCGGCTTTTAGTGGAATATTCAGCAATTGGGCGCTCGTTGCCAATAGATCTATCTGGCTAATTAATGCATTTGATACTTTGCCTTGTGCAACACCCTTGCCACTGACGATAAATGGTACCCGGGTTCCACCTTCGAAGATACTATATTTACCCCCGCGCAGTGGACCGGCAGGTAAGTGGCCATTTTGTTGGGCCACAGCTCCGTCCATATAGCCGTCGTCGAGAACTGGTCCGTTGTCGCTGCTGAAAATTATAATGGTGTTTTTGTCGAGCCCCAGAAGCTGCAATTGCTGTTGGATTTGTCCAACCGTCCAGTCCAATTGAAGAATTGCGTCGCCGCGATAACCAAGTTTGCTCTTCCCTTTAAATTGTGTTGCCGGCATACGGGGTACGTGTGGTTCTGTTAAACAGAAGTACAGGAAGAACGGTTTGTTTTGATGCGCGGAGATAAAGTCTTGGGCTTTGTGAAGAAATGTTGTGGAGACTTCTTCATCCACCCATCGCGCACGCATACCACCACTCATGTAACCTATCCTTCCGATACCGTTGACAATAGTCTGATTGTGTCCCTGACCAGGGGAGGAATGCATTTTGAGCAATTCGGGATGCTCTTTGCCTGTAGGGTCGTTGCCGATTTTCTTTTCGTAATCGACCAGGATCGGGTCATTGGCTTCAGCTGCGACGACCTGATCATTTTCGAGGAATACGGTGGGGACGCGGTCTGCCGTTGCAGGAAAAATAAACGAATAGTCAAAACCTACATCATTGGGCCCAGGTTTGATGGGGGCATTCCAGTCTTTTTGGACCTGATTGCCAAGTCCCATATGCCATTTTCCGACAATAGCCGTGGCGTAGCCTGCATGTTTGAATACTTTAGGTAACGTAATTTTATCCGTTGGAACGATCAGCTTGGCATCGCCGGGCAGAATACCTGTACCTTCCTGACGCCAAGGATACGTTCCGGTCATCAATGCAAAACGAGAAGGGGTACAGGTTGCTGATGTACTATGTGCATTGGTAAATCGCGTTCCGCTTTGGGCAAGCTTATCTAGGTTGGGAGTTTCAATTTGTTTGGCGCCATAACTGCTTAAATCACCAAAACCAAGATCATCTGCATAAATATAAATCACATTTGGTTTGCCTGCCTTTTGGGCAAAACTAACGAAGGGGAGCGCAACAAAAAGGCTCGAGGAGAATAATAAAGTGAGGGATAGTGACTTCTTCATATACTTTAAATTATGTTTAAAGGGTATCGTTTATGGTTAAGGGTATCCTTGGACAATTAACGATACCCAAGGTACTATTTTAAATTTGGATTGATATTAACCTCATTCTGTGGAATTGGCCAATGTTCATCCTGACCGGCTCTAAAAGACTTAGTGGTTACGTACCAGCGGCTATACGGATCTTTGTTTCCACCTGCTTTTATGCGGAGATTTTTTGCACCCGGAAATGGAGCCCCGTAAAAATCACCTTTCAATACATCTTTTGCAATGCCCCAGCGTAGCAGATCCCAGTAGCGCAGGCCTTCCAGTGCGAGTTCAACGCGCCTTTCGTTACGCAATGCCGAACGTAATGAAGCACTTCCTTGTACACTAATTGGTGGCATATTAACGCTGCTTCTTCTTCTAACCGTATTGATGGTTTTGTCCAATAGATCGCTTGTAATCGGGTCGCCATTTTCGAGTTTTGCCTCCAGATAACTAAGTAGAATCTCCGCATAGCGGATGACAGGAACATCGGCTCCCGAATTTTGTAAATTTCCGCTGAACCCTTCGTCGTTGAACTTGCGTAATCCGTAGCCCGTACGTGTTGCCTGTTTTGTTGTCGTTAGCTGATCAATTGACAATGTAGAGTCTGGGTGTGAGGTATATTTTAAATTTTTAAAGCGGTCTCCATTGGTTATCACGGTGAATGCTAACCTTGGATCCCGGTTTTTGCTGATGTCTTGTGCGTTATATCGCGCATCATCGTACGAGAATTCCGTTCCATCTGTAAAACCATAACTCTCCACAAGACTACCAAGGGGGCAGTGGAGATGCCAACCTCCGGCGACCGCGGGAAAATTGTGCTGGAACATCCCGTTTCCTGCCAGATCAACTAGGTATTGGGTTGCAAAAATGATCTCTTTACTGGATTCATTGGTACCATTAAATAAACCGGAATAATTAGGGTCTATTGTATTTTCATTGGCATTGATAATTTGTTCATAGCTTTTGATTGCTTCGGCGTACGATTTCTCTGCAAGCTGCATGCGTCCGAGGAAAGCAAGTGCTGCCTGTTTGCTCGCACGGCCCCGTTCGGCGGCCGTTAATTTGCCGTAGCTAGGCAGGTCGTTTGCAGCTTCCTGCAGTTCACGTTCCACAAAAGTGACCAGTTCTTGTTTTTTTGCTTTGGATACCTGATTGGCCTCATTGGGCGTCAAGGTTTTGGTCAGTAGGGGAGCGTCGCCCCAGTATTGGGAGAGGTAGAAATATTGACAGGCACGTATAAAGCGTGCTTCTGCCTTGAGGCGTGCGAGCAGGTCCGCTGCAATCGGCGTTTTATCAATATTCTCCAAAAAATAATTGACACGGGCGATTTTCTTATAGGTATACATCCAATAATTGTCCAAATTGCCGTTATTGCTCGTTAATGTGCCATCGGATAGTTTATTGAAAACCGAATTATCGCCACGTCTATCATAGGCATTGTCCGACGCAAACTCTAAATAGAGAAGACCATTATAAGACCACCAATCGGTAGGACTGAATTCCGCAAGAGAATTCATCTGGATTTCAGCTTTGTATAAGCCTGTCAAGGCTGATTTGGCATTCGTTTCGCTGGTCCAAAAGGTTTCATTTGCAAATTTATCAAGCGGATTGGTTTCCAGTTGCTTTTTGCAGCTGATGTTGAGGCTTGATGCAAAAAGAATACATAAGGCCAATTTTATATGTTTATATCTGATGTGTAACATGATTTTTTATCGATTGGTTAGAAACTAAGGTTAATCCCAAATGTAAAATTGCGCATAATGGGGTAATAGGCTCCGCTTGAGTTAATTTCGGGATCCCAGCCTTTCCTATAATTGCTTTTGGTGAATAGATTTTCGGCGTTTGCATAGATTCTTAAGCCTGACAATCTCCATTTTGCAAGGATGTTCTTGGGTATGGCATAACCTAATTGGATGTTTTTTAAACGAAGATAGCTTGCATCCAGTAACCAGTAGTCTGATAGTAGGCTATTGGGGGTCCCGGTATTCGGCAATTGTTCAATTCTTGGATATATGGCATTTCTATCGGGATTGGCTGCAGTCCATCTGCCGTCAGCTTGCCATCGTTGGATATTGCCGTTTTGGGTAAGTGCAAAACCTGCGTAGTTGTCCAATAAGCCTTTGACACCACTCACCCCCTGAAGAAGTACCCCAAAATCAAATCCCTTGTAGTTTATTCCGATATTCATTCCGTAGGTATATTTGGGTATACGTGATCCAATCACTGTCCGGTCATATGTCGCATCTACTTTTCCATCAGGTACGCCGTCGGGGCCACTAATGTCCTTGTATCGAATATCGCCAGGCTGCGGTTTGGGATTGATGCTGGTTTGATTAGCATAGCTTGCGATATCAGCAGCATCGATAAATAAGCCATCGGCTTGATAGCCATAGTAAGCTTGGATTGGGTAACCGATAAATAAGGTGGAGCCATTTCCTACTAAGCCATTTGGCTGGTTGATATTACCAACCCCCAGATCGACAACCCTATTTTTGACGGTAGAGAAATTGAGGTTCACATTGTATGCAAAATCGTTCAATTTCTTTTGGTGTCCCAAGGTAAATTCCCATCCAGAATTCCTAAGTTTCCCCGAGTTTTGTACGCCTACTTCAAACCCCAGTACTTTCGAGACACTGGAACCTGGGCTGACCAAAATGTCATAAGTAAACCGATTATAATAGGTGCTGCTGAATGTCAGTAAATTTTTAAATAAAGCTACTTCCAGGCCCACGTCTGAGGTCCGGGTGGATTCCCAACGTAGGGTAGGGTCAACAATTGTCGTTCGGGCGACCCCTGGAGAAATCGTGTTTCCAAAGGGATAATTATAGCCAGGATTTAAAACATCTTGGTATGGGTAGTTCGAGACAACCCGCTGTTGGACATTGCTGACAATATTTTGGTTACCAAGAACCCCATAAGATCCTTTGATTTTCAACTCGTCGATCCAACTATAACGATCCTTTATAAACGATTCTTCACTCAGCAACCAGCCTACTGCGATTGAAGGGAAGGTCGCATATTTTTTATTCGTTGGAAAGCGGGAAGATCCATCGTAGCGAACAACACCTTCGACAAGATATTTCTTGGCATAATTATATTGTACACGGGCAAATAATGATTCCAATGCCCACTCAGAGGCTGTGCCAGAGTTCTGTTGTCCATCTGGTGAACCTACATTTAACTCGGTAAGATCATTGCTGGGGAAATTCTGCCGGTAAGCGCTTAAACCTTCACTGTAGCCTTTCTCGAAGGAATAACCGCCCAATATTTTCAGGTTATGGGACCCAAAAGTCTTCGTGTAATCTGCTAATGCCTGAAAAGTTTTATACGTTTCATAAGGCGCAGTTTGATTGAGGCTAGAAGGTCCCAGCGTAATGGAATTGTTGATCCGTTGCGAGGCCCTGAAAAGTTTTGTACGACCGTTAGTCTGCGTATATCCACCAATAGCGGATAAGGTCAGATCTGAAATTGGTTTCCAGTCCAGTCTTGCATTGCCTGAGATATTCGATACCTTTTCTGTGTAGAAGGATTCGCTCTCCAGGAAGGATACGGGAGTACCTTTTAGGTTATTTCCTGCGCCCCAGTCGCCATTGCTCAGGCGTATCGGATATATGGCGGGATAGCGAATCACCTGAGAAATAATATCCGTCATACGGGAAAAGTCTAGTGTTGCGGGAGCTGCTGGTTCATCGGTGTCCGTTTGAATTGCCGCGACTCTAGTTGTCAATTTGAGCTTATCGTTGAGGTTTGAGATCAGATTGAGACGAATATTGTATTTGTCAAAATTGTTTTTGATCACAATACCTTTTTGGTTAAGATACCCTGCAGATAATGTGTATTGTATTTTATCTGTGGTATTGGATATATTTAAGTTGTGCCCCGTTTGTGCTGCCTGGGACTTGAATGAGCTAGCCATATAGTCGGCGTTGGGATAATTGTCCGGATCAGAGCCATCTTTAAATTTTTGTATTTCTTCCGCCGTATAACCGCCGCCACCACTTGTGGTTTCATTGAGCAGAGACGCGTATTCCCAAGAATTCACGAATTCTGGAAAGGCTGTCGGTTTTTGGATACCGTAATAACCGTTATAATTTACAGTTAATTTCCCGCCGGCGGCACCTGTTTTTGTGGTGATCAAAATAACGCCATTGGCAGCTCTTGCCCCGTATATCGCTGCTGAGGAAGCATCTTTTAATACAGAGATCGATGCAACATCATTTGGATCGATATCATTGAAGGAATTGGTGGGTATACCGTCCACTAAAATAAGTGCGTCGGTACTTGCACCGAATGATCCGACGCCACGGATCTGTATCGTATTGTTTGCTGCTCCAGGCTGTCCAGATCGTTGGATAACGGTGACACCCGGCATTTGACCTGTGAGTGCCTGTGCGAGCTGGGGAACGGTCCGTTTTGCTAACTGCTTCCCATCAACCTGTGATACCGAGCCTATTAATTCTTTCTTTTTTGTTGTGCCATAGCCAACGACAACTACTTCCTCCAATGCGTCAATATGCTGGCTGAGTTCAATATTCAGGTAAAGCTGATTGGACAATAAGATTTCCTTGGGCTGGTATCCGATCATTTTAACCATGATTACGGCATTATTATTTGCTTCGATCTGAAAGTTACCACTTGCATCTGTCGTGGTTGCCCTTGTCGAACCTTTTATCATAATCGTCGCGCCTTGAAGGATTGTTCCTTTGTTGTCGCGAATATTTCCTTTGATTGTCCGGGTTTGCTGTACCAAAGTGTAATTATTTGGAAGCTCGTAAGTCGGGTAACTCGCTTTTAATTTCGTTACAACAAGCATGTTGTCTTTAAAACTCCATTCGACAGGCTGGTCCTTTAATAGTACCTGGATCGCTTTTTCTAAGGGCATATTACGAACCTGTGCTTCAATTTTTATTTCAGCAAGTTCTTTACCATTCAACAAAAAAGGTACGCCGCTCTGTTTTTGGATCGTACGTAGTACTTGCACCAGGGACATTTTTTTAGCGTCAATGGTGATGGATTGTGCGTAGCTCGCTGCGGACAGCTTGACGACACATGCAAGGGTGAAAAAGGCGCTAAGCTTCATTTTGGTCTTCCATTGCTTGGGTATGCTCACAGTGATTCGATTTCTATGAACAAGAAATTTAAAATTCATAAATTTGTTGAATTAGGGATATAATCTATTTGTAAACTGATTGGGTAAATCGGTCAAGATGGAGATCACTATGTATGGCCGATTAATGTTCGTAGCATTGGTCGGCTTTTTAGTATTTTGTTTTGTTAAGTCGGTTTTCTCATAATTGCTGTTTTTGGGTTATTCATGGGTAATTGGTTAGTTTGAAACAAAGAGTTTACGGATGCCGTTTTCTTCGATCAATTCAAATTTAATGTGGCTGCGTTCCAGTATCTTGAGTACGGCCGATAGACTTTTTGTTCGCTGAATTTCACCATACAGAAGTGTTTCCTTCATCGGCTGTTTGTAAATAATCTGAAGATCATACCATTGGCCAATAAGTTGCAAGGCTGTCCGAAGGTCTGTTTCATTGAAATAAAATTTATTGTCGATCCATGCGATATAATGATAGGGGTCGACTGTTTTCTGAGACAGTTGACCAGATGCTAATATTGCTTGCTGATTTGGTTTGAGGTGTAATTTCTGTCCATTTGCTGTTAAGTTAATAGCCCCTTCGACAAGCGTTGTGCTGCTTTTCGATTTCGTGTACGTATTTACGTTGAATTCGGTACCGGTAACTTCGATGAGTTGTCCGTTAGAAACGACTTGAAATGGAACCTTCTTATTTTTTGCAATTTTAAAATAAGCTTCGCCATCAATCTCGACAACACGTTTATCTTTGGCAAAATGAAGGGGGTATTTAAGTATTGTTTTCGCATTTAGTATGATCTGCGATCCATCTTCCAGTATCATTTGTAACATGGTTCCAGCGGGTGTGATGACCGTCGCTGTGAGATTCGCGTTTAAGGCGGAGCTTTGCAGCATGGTTCCGTCTTCATATTGTAAATGATGTCCAGAAACCAAGGCTCCTTTATGATTAGAGATCGGCAGTATTTGGCCGTTTGAAAGCCGTATTTCAGCTTGATTATTCTGGGCTTGCACATCATGTAGGACAATTCGACTGTTCACAGGGGTAGGGTGTCTGTTGATGGCGATATAGATCAAACTCCCTAAGCCTATACAAAGTAAAGCCGCTGCATAGGGGATAAAATGCTTTATGCTCCGGATAGGTGATAACTTAGCTGCTTTGGTAGTATGAATGGTTTTGAGCGTCTTTGTTTTTAATCTTTCATTCCAATCCATCGGGTCGGATTCCTGGAGTGCGCTCCATTGATTCAGGTCATTTATTAAATCATCCCGGTCCAAAAGCTCCTCAAAAAAAATACGGTGTTGTGCTGACTCGTCCAACCATCGCTTTAAATCGGCCTTTTCATCGGAAGATAAATTGTCTCCAATGTACTTTAGGATTAGTTGTTTGATCGAATCAGTCAATCTCATGGTGTATAATTTTAGATAGATACGCAGTATAGGAGGAAAACCTTAGTAAAAAAATAAAAAAAGATGCTGCTTGTTTGCAAATATTGACAGGCCGACTTCAAATATCATTAAGACTTCGTCTAATATGGCTTTAACATTTATTTTCAGACAATTAATTAGCATCTTTAAAGAGACGATCGCTAGTTTAACGGTTAAATGGATCTAGTTATAATGAAAGATATTGTTATTGGTTTAAGTATGTTATTGGGAGCCAGTTCGGGTGGCGGACCACAATAAAGGCAAGTAATGGTAATGAGGATTGGCCATTGGTATTGAAAAGATAGCCGCAATGAAAAGAAAGCTAAGTTTTATTTTTTTGAGAATTACTGGATTTGCCGTATTGGCGACCTTTGTACTCACAGCAATACTGCAGGCAAATAATGAGGCTGCAAAAAGGGCACTCTATTGTTATATGCCCTTTTTTACCGAATTGCTGCTCTCTTTTGTGGCACTCTGTATCGCGGTCGGTACGCTGACAATTTTTCTGAATTTAAACAGGAAGTTCAGAAATAATCGGATTGCGCTCTTGCTGTCTTTTGTTTTATTGCCGGCAGCAACCAGTTTATTGTTTCTTTCTGTCCTTATCCAAGCCGGACAAGTAGCCAGTCTATTTGAAATTCTACACATGGCGGCAACATTGATCCCAGTTTCTGTCCTGATCGGATGGGAATACTTTCAGTTTAAGAAATGGATAGCTAATGTGGCTTACCAGCATTAATGATAACGACAGCCATTAAAATAAGAAGTATGCCTAGCCATTGGAATCCCGAAACGACTTCCTGCAAAATCAGCATCGCAGAAAGTGTTGAAATGGGAATCTCCAGACTTGAAATAATATTTCCCATTGCTATTCCAGTTTTTGGGATTCCTTTTGTGAATAGCAAAGGGGGAAGGATTGTTCCAAAAATCGCAATCAGCAATCCCCAAGCTAAGGCATGAATTTGCATGTGCCGAATAATATCAATATTCCAAAAAGCCACAATGAGCAGCAGTCCGCCGAGAACCAAGTACTTGCTGCGAACAGGACTTGGTAATTGCTTCTCTATAGAACTTGAAGCATAAATTGCCAAGGCATAGCTTATTCCTGCCCCGAAACCTAGCACGATCCCTCTATAATCAAAATTATTGTCGTTTTTAAATAGATTGCTTGCTAAGGCTGTGCCCAGCAAAACAATGAGCACTCCCGCGATCTTGCCCAGGGATGGAAACTTTTTCAAGAGTAATGCTTCTGCAACCAAACTGATCCAAATGGACTGCATTAATAGGATGATGCCCACTGATACAGGGATGTATTGAATGGCGAGGTAATAGAGTGTCGTGGTCAGGCCTAAGGAAGTGCCCCATGCCATCAGCTTAAACTTTGCAGCAAATTTGACTGGTCTTTTTTCTACGGTACTTTGTGTTGTTAGTAGATTAAATACTAGTAAAAAGAGAAAACCAAACATAAACTGCAAGAAGGTCAACAAACTGGTATGTATGCCTAGATGGTTGGCATATTTTACACTGGTTGCGAGGAGTCCGTAACTACAAGCGCCAGCAGCAACATAGAGTGTTGATTTATAGTCCTTCATTTTGAAAATAGTTTTGGAATAAAGCCAATTGCAGTGATAATGATTTGCTCCAGTAGGCTGTATCATGACCTCCTTTTGATTCCATATAAAGATGCTCGATGTTTTTTTCGGTCAGATGCTTGTGAAATGTTCGGTTCATTTCCAGCATTTGTTGGTCCTCCGTCCCACAATCGATCATATAGTGCTGCTTATTCTGCTTCATCCTATCTTCATTGCTGTAAATCCGCTGGCTGTCGTTCAGGTCTTTTAAATCTCCGAGAACTTTGTCTACCTGATAGCCTTGATATCCTTTTCCGAAGCGATCGAAATCTATGGCACCACAGGAACTTCCGACGATTGAGAACGTCTGCGGATAAGCTATGCCAATGTGGAGCGCACCATAGCCACCCATGCTCCAGCCGAGTATCCCCCGAGCGCTTCTATGCTGTAAGGTAGGGTAGTGCTGGTCGATGTAGTTGACCAGTTCGACACCGATAAAAGTTGTGTATTGTGAGTCAGGATCTACAGGGCTATCTACGTACCAAGAATTGAAATTTCCATTGGGCAGGATATATATGGTCTGAAAGGTTTTTGCTTTTTGTACCAAGTCAGGAATGTCCTCCTGCACCGTGCGGTTGGGATTGCCACTATAGCCATGAAGAATATAAACCGTTTTATAAGTGATTCCCTTTTGTATGTCGGGTGTAATGATCATGGTTTCGATATTTTTGTTCATTTTGTCACTATGGACTTTTGTCCTAATAACCTGTTGCGCAGCAAGCGGTAGTATGAGGGCGTAAAATAGGATGGTGAGTACTGTTTTCATATCTTAAGAATTTGTCTTTATGGTACAAAATTCCAAAGTATATTATTCAAAAACATGTACAAATGTTGATGGAATTATGATTTTAATTCTTTACGAATACGACTCAACTGCGTTGGAGTTACGCCGAGATAAGAAGCTAGATGGTGCTGTTTGAGCCTTTTGAAAAGAGCTTGATTTTGATAGAGCTGTAGGTAACGCTCTTTGGCAGACTCCCATTTGAGACCGATTTCGAGCGGTTCTTTTTTTACGACCCAGTTCTTTTCGAGATAAGCAATCTGAAAGAGTGCCAAATCGTGCCGGGTCATGAGAAGTTCGCGGAAAGCTTTGGCCGAGTACTGGATCAGTTCCACATCTTCAAGTGCAATAATATTGAATGTACTAGGTTTTTCTTCGATTATTGCGGCAGTGGAAGCACAAAAGCTGTTTTCTTCGAAAAACAGTTTGTAGATGATATTGCCATCAGCATCAGACTTATAATAGCCCAATAGTCCCTTACATACAAAATAATAGTATTTTGCATATTCTCCAGCGCGCAGAATGAGTTCATTTTTCTTGAACAGTTTTACCTGGCAGATGGTTTTCAAAACTTCAGTCGTAGCTGGGCTAAGCGCAGCATAGCTATTCATTTCGAAGAGGAGTTTTTCTATCATCAAGAGCGGCTGTTAGTTTTTGATGCCTGTCGAGCTAATGGACAAAGTTAATGAAATGATCGCATGAATAACACTTTTTAGCGCATTGTAACTTGGGAATTAATGATTTTTTACGCTAGTTTTGGATGCAATACTCCGTTCCATTCAGACCAACATATATTTCTTTATCTAAGTCGCCACGGTAGCCGATAAAAAGAGGATATTCCCGATCCCGTAAGGGATTATTATAAAGTTCCTCTATGTTCGCATACTTTGCTTTGATAACAATCTGATTTGTTTCACTATTTTTTATTCCCTTTAGGAGTGTCTGTTCATTGGTAAAATCTGTATAAGGTATTTTTTTTCTGCTGGGGCGAAAGACCAACTTAATACCTTCTTCAATTAAATTCTTATTTTTTTCGCGAAACTCTTGTAAGGAGCGCTCTTCCGGAAAGATTGTTTTTCCGGTATGGCTATCTTTGATTTCCTGTAAGAGCGTGTTTTGGTCTATGCTGTTGCTATAATAAAACGTTGAATTTTTGTACAGATAGATTGTTGTTTCCCCCCTTTTAAAATCGGCAGCATTGTACTTATACACCTTTGTGCCTGATTTGTCAACGCGGTATCGTTCGCCATTGAATTGTACCCATGCGTAGTCTTTTGTTCCAAATTTAATGATCTCAGGATTATTCACATGGAAAAGCTGAAAGTTATAATCAGCTTCGAATAGGTCAGCTTTTTCAAAAACTGCTTTTATTTTCACGTTTAGGGCTTTGTCACAGTAACCATATAGGCTGTCACCTATGAGAATCGGAATTAAATCTGGATAGGCTAAATCTGTGGACGCTGAGTTATCTTGGGCAAAATTAGGCAGGCTCAATAAGGTCAAAATAAATAATATAAAATTTTTCATCGGTTATGATATTTAATGCGCATAGCAAAATTATTAAATTAGCGTTTTTGAAAAAATCCATGAAAATAGGGGTTTTCATGAGACTCATCTAAACATTGACCGATTGGAATTTGGTATTGTAAAAGAATTGTTAGATTTGAAGACCGAGACCGAATTTTATGGTAGATCCACCGAATTCGAAGAAAATTAAGGGAGAAAAGATTGGGAATATGACGCATGTTTTAACAAATTACCTGTTATCCATAGGAGAACTGTCTGTGGAAGAAATCAGCTTTTCAGTTCAGTTTTTCAAGCCGACCTACTTAAAAAAAGGTGATTTTTTTATCCGTGCGGATGAACCCTGCCGTCATATTGGATTTATCGCAAGCGGTGCTGTAAAAACATATGCTTTAGATAGCGAAGGAAAAGAAAATATAACCTGCTTTAAGTTTGAAAATGAATTTGCCACTTCTTTTCCAGAGTTTGTTGCGCAAAAAGAGTCTAGAAGGAGTATCAGGGCAATCGAAGATAGTGTGATCTGTAGTATAAGCTACGCCGATTACCACTATTTACTTCGTCAGGTGACTGCTTGGAATGGAGTTATAAAATCTGTGATGGAGCGGGAGTATGGCCAAAAGGAAAGTTATCTGCTAAATTATAATAATAGGTCAGCTCTAGACAAATACCGCTGGGTACTATCTAGCGAGCCAATGCTAATCCAACGGGTAGCTACACAAGATCTGGCATCGTATTTAGGAATTACACAGCGATCGCTTACCCGGGCGAAGCAGCAAATATTCCGACTGGGTATCTTATAGGACAAATGTCCTTTTATTCTTCTGATCTGCGGTGTAGGTTTGCACAAAAAATTATGTTACGTCAAATTGCTCCCGGAGTATTTCAGCTTTCACTGCTGCCACGAAACAGTATCAATTGTTATATTATCGAAGGTGTATTGGTCGACTCCGGAATACGGAACTCCTATAACACTATCAAGAAAACGCTTCAGGAAATCCCCGTTTATCAGCATATACTTACCCATGCCCATCCGGATCACCAAGGCTGTTCGGGTCAACTATGTGCTGAATTTGCGATACCTTTACTATGTCATCCCGATGAAGTTTTTAGGACCGAAACGGGGTTGGTCACTAAAGACTATCCCAATCGGCACCATTGGCTTGCAAAGCTTCAGCAAAAGTATTGGGCAGGCCAGGGGCATCGCGTGAATCGTACGGTTGTTGAAAACGATATGATCGGAAGCTTTCAGGTTATAGAAACACCCGGACATTCACCTGGGCATATTTCCCTGTTTCGCGAACATGACGGTGTACTGATCATAGGTGATGCAGCGACAAATATGAATTTGCTTACGACAAAGTCAGGTTTGCACCTTCCACCAAATTTATTCACTACAGATCAACAGCTCAACATGAGATCGCTCCGGAAGTTAGCAAAACTGAATCCGGCTATTATCTGCTTTGGTCATGGACCTGTTATGACAAATACAGGGCGGAAGTTTGAACGGTTCGTAGCCGAATGCAGCAGTAATTACAAATATTAAATGTCAATATTCATTTCAATATTTCCACCTTAGGTTTTATTGTTCTGGATCTTAGGTGTTTAAAGTGGTGTGTAAAGGCTGTTTTTTCGATGGGCAAAACAATTGCATTGAAAAATGTCAAGTTATTAGAATTCTATCCTCTATACTGCTGGACTTACCTCTAGAATTTTACTTATTTATGGGGTATTCTAAACTTACTCAAAAAGAAAGAGTAATTTTTTTTGATTGCTTGTTATCAATTAAATGTCGAACCCTAACAAACATTCCTGCCATAATGAGGCTAGAAATTAGCTTAGTTCTCTCTTGAGTAGATATTTATTACTTTTTATTAAAGTAATTTTAATTGATAATCACCAAGATTATTCTTTATTTAGCGGGTGCTTACTTTTTTGTTTCAATTAATAGCATTACTAACCATTTAGAGAGAGATAGCGAAATAACAAATGAATTTCAGATCCGTAATTTTATTATCAATACCATCACTATTTTTTTTTAGTAACAATCAAGTTTTCAGTCAGGTAATGAGAGGAAAGACTGTCGATCATGCGAACAACAGGCTACCTTATTCGACAGTTACCATCTTTTCCATTTCAAAAGAGAAACTGAAAATCATAAACTCATACTCAACTGGAAACTTTGCCTTCGGCATGTTGCCTTCCTATAAATTTATTGCTGCTTCTTACCTGGGCAAAGTCTCTGATACACTCACTATGCAGGATCAGGGCCTGTATATTTTAAAAGTTGATAACTTTACTTCTATCGATACGGTCAATATTGAAAAAGATCAGCATAGAGTTGAACACCTTGCCGATAGGTTTGTATTTATCCCGGGCAGACGATTTATTAAAGGAAGCTCTGCGCTCGATGCGGTCAAAACTGCCCCCTTAATGGATTTTAACCAAAAAGACGAAACCTTTAGCATCATAGGAAAAGAAGGAACCACAATTTATATTAATAACAGGAAAACAGACCTGCCAAAAGAAATGATCCTCGCTGAACTCAGATCCAACCCAGCAGAAAATCTGGAGAGTATAGAGATCATTACCAATCCCGGAAGTGAATATAGTGCCAATACATCAGGTGGGATCATCAATATCAACCTAAAGCGGATGTCCTTTGAAGGTTTTTTTGGTATGGCTAATCTAAGTACGGAACAAGGTCCCGACAATACAACTATTTTTAATGGAGCATTGAACTATCGAAGACGGAATTTCGCGCTGCGGATCTCGCCTTTTCTCAATCGAAGCTATAATAGGAGAGATACTAAATATGAGATTGGCAATGCTCCTGATCAATCAACCAGTACAATCGAATATCATCGGAATATATGGTCATAGGCGGTGGCATCGGCACAGATTATGATCTGTCAAAACGTACGCTTCTGAGCTTTAATGGATTTGTTTCAACTGTTAACGGGGATGCGCACAGTAATTCCAGGACGATATTTTCCTCGCTAGACAGGAATACGGAAAACCAGATCATATCTGTTGACAAATACTTTTATAATTTTGGGAATGTCTTTATCCAGCACAAGTTTGATAATCCGGGGAATCGGATTTTAGTGTTCAATATCGACTATAATCAATTTGAGAAAAAGAACAAAGACCGCATCAATACTGCCGGGATCGGCATGGAGCCACAAATATCGAATAACCGTATACCACAGGACTTCTTTAATATTTCGGAGAAGTTGGATTATATCCATAAGCTTAGCACGCAAAGCCGCTTTTCCCTGGGAGCCATGCACAGTTATTCCAAGCTTAACAGCAATCCCTTTTATGAGATATACGGGAACGGTCAAGGTTCTGTGAATTTAGCATACGATTACAAAGAAACTTACCTCGCCGCTTATGCTACGCTGAATACAAATATCGGAAAGCGGTTCAATATGAATCTAGGCATTAGAGCTGAGAATACCCAGTACCTTACCCGGGAAAAGGTAAGTTTCGAGGCGCAGGACACAACGTATTTAAAGCTTTTCCCATCTGTTTCGGCGGTTTATACCATCAATAAAAATAACGTCCTTTCCGGTGCAGCTTCAAGGAAGATACAAAGACCCACTATGGAAATGCTGTTTCCCGGAAGGATCTATCAGAATGAAAACTATTACACCGAAAATGACCCGTTTCTACTTCCTTCCCTGCGTAATAATGTGGAGCTGATGTACTCAAATAAAGGAAGGCATATTCTTTCCCTAGGCTATAATAAAGCTACTGATGCATTTTCCAAATTTATAGTGCAGATACCGGAGGAGGATAAAATCAGCCAGAGAAGTACCTATATCAATTATGGTTCGTATGAAAGGTGGTATGCTACGGCCTCTACAAGAAACAGTGTCTTTAAAAAGAAACTCGATATCGTACTCTCTGCTACCTTTAACCTTTACGATTATAAGGCAAAGGCGGTGGGGAACGATAATGATATACACAATTTTAATTTCAACTCCATACTGAATCTGAATTATGATTGCGGAAAGTACATGTTTGTTTATTCCACACTCAAGTTTGTCAGCAATTCAAAGACTATCTCGCAGGAAAATTTCCGAAATCTTATACTTTTTGATCTTGGAGCCAGAAAGTCGTTTGGAAACTTATCGATATCCGTTTACCTAAGCGATATTTTAAATACAAGCAACATTCAAACGACTTCCTACTTAAATAGCTTGTCTTATAATAGATATAGGTTCAATTATTATACGAGGTCGGCCTCTCTGAGCTTTAAATATCAGTTTGGGAATACAAAAACAAAGCAGGTGTTAAATAAGTCCAGTGCAAATGAGGAAATGAGAGGTAGAATTAATTAAAAAAAAGTTATTTATTTTCTTTATATATTAGTATTATTAATCAGATATAGAGTATAATTAAATAGAAACTCAAAGACCATTATATTTGCTTTTGAAGTGTTGGAAGAAAACTCTTTGAGCCGAGTTGTTGGTGGTTTTTCTGCAAGTTTTAACGACGCTGTATGATCACGACAATTGATCATCGAACAATAGTGCCGGTAGAATTAATTATAGAGCGAGCAATATTCACTGTTAAAAAATCAATTAGAATTAA
>JALAGS010000052.1 GCA_022712315.1 Sphingobacterium sp.
CAATATTTTTGTATTCGCAATATTTAAAATTGGCGATTTTAGAATTGTTAAAATTGATGCGCTAAAATACGCATTTGCCTATTAGAAAGGACGGTTTTAACCAAATTTAACAAGTCTATTGACGATATTTGCACATATAAAATGGTTAGGGTTTTCAGATCTTCTTATGGAGAAATAGATAGACAAATTCAAGATAGATTTCGTATAATTTAGGAACAAAGTTGATGTAACGGTCTCATTAAACAAATGAGTATCAACATTTATAAAATAATTTCAATGAAAAAAGCATTTATTTATTTGATGACAATTTTTCCACTTGCTAGTTTTGCTCAGCAGATTCCTATGTTTGTGGGAACGTATACTAGCAAAACTGAAAGCAAAGGCATCTATATTTATAATTTCGATGTTAAAACGGGTGAAACAACCTTGTCGAGTACACAGGAGAGTAAGGACCCTTCATTTTTGGCGCGAAATAATAACTTTATCTATGCCGTCAATGAGGTTCCAAATCAGGAGGGAAGTATTTCAGCTTATTCTTTTAAGGACGGTCATTTGACATTTCTGAACTCGCTTCCCTCTGGTGGAGAGTCTCCTTGTTTTGTGGAAGTGCATCCGAAAGGAAGTCTGCTTGCTGTGG
This sequence comes from Sphingobacterium sp., assembly GCA_022712315.1. Lineage (GTDB taxonomy): Bacteria > Bacteroidota > Bacteroidia > Sphingobacteriales > Sphingobacteriaceae > Sphingobacterium. The sequence continues at coordinate 638 of JALAGS010000052.1, forward strand.
CGAATTATACGGGTGGGTCAGCAGCTTTGTTTGATTTAGAAAGTAACGGTGTTTTGAGTAAGAGGGCACGATTAATACAACATGAAGGCAAGGGAGTTGATCCGAAGCGTCAGGAAAAGCCACATGTACATTCTACTTTTTTTTCCAATAAAGGAGATAAGTTGTATGTCCAGGATCTTGGCCTGGATGAGATCTCCATATTTCCGGTGAACAAAAACGGGAATACCTATAGTCTTGCCGAGGAACCGGAAGATATCTTTACACCTGCAGGCGGTGGTCCACGACATATTGTATTTGATAAGAAAGAAAAATTCCTGTATGTCGTATTGGAAATGACCGGTCAAATAGCATCATATAAGAAAGACGGTGATGCGTGGATGTACCAAAGTACTTTTGAGATCAATCCTGAAGGTTTTAAGGGGAATAACGGCGGCGCGGATATTAAAATGTCTGCTGATGGGAAATTTCTGTATGCGACCAACCGTGGCGATGCGAATACAATAGCTACTTTCTCGGTTGAGAAGGATGGGGATCTCAAGAAAATATCCAATCTTTCAGTGAAAGGTAAAGGACCTCGTAATTTCAACCTTTCTCCCGACGGGAAATATCTTTTGGTCGCCAATCAATATACCAATAATATTGTTTTGTTTAGCCGGGATGCCAAAACTGGTTTGCTGACAGATACTGGGAAGGAAATTTCGGTACCAGCACCTGTTTGTATCATATTCTAATTAAGGCGGGAAGATTTTTAAGAAAAACAGATCTGTTCTTCTTAAAAATCTTCTTTTCGACAATCCAATTTGCCTTCGTTCTCAAGATCATTTAAAGTAGTTCCCTTCCATGTTTTAACCCGTTGGATATAGGCGGCTCTTCCGATCATATGTGCTGCAACAGGAGCCGTTAGGATCAGGAAAAATCCAATGGCGATGGCCTTGGTCGTTACGGATACATCTGGGAAGGTCATGGCTGCACAGATCAGTAAAAGTCCAACCCCTAATGTTGCCGCCTTTACGGTAACCGAAAGACGTAAATAAAAATCGGGCATCCGCAAGATACCAATAGACGCAAATAGTATGGCCAGTGCCCCAATGGTGCTGAGTATGGCTAAAGTAATATCAATCATCTTTGCTTTGTTTTTCTAAATAAAATGAAAAGGCTATAGTACCTAGAAACGCGATGAGTGCCAAGATCATGGCAATGTCTAAAAACACTTCCTGCGAAGTCCGTATACTATAGACGGTAATAATTCCAATTCCGGTAGTGATGATGAGATCCAGGGCGATCACACGATCAAATATCTGAGGACCTTTGTACAGCCGAATAAAAGCCAGTATGACTGAAATAGTCAGGATCGGGAGGATCACATAATCGAAATAGCTATTTAAAGTCATCTTAAAAGTTCTAAAAGTCTTCGTTCAACATTGTTTTTAAGGGTCGAAACAAACTGTTCCTTGCTCTTCATGTACATCACATGGATAAAGAGTGTCTTTTTATCTTCACTTACATCCAGAATAAGTGTACCAGGGGTTAAAGATATAAAAGTTGAAAGCAGGTTGATTTCTAAATCCGTTTTTGCATCCATGGGATACTTGACAATCGCGGGTTTGATAAAAAACTTAGGTGTTATCACGTCATAGGCCACCTGTACATTGGCGACGATCATTTCCCACAGGAAAAAAAGAATAAAACTTAATGTTTTGGGTACCCGATAAAAGTATCGCTGATCGACCTCATTCCTATTCATCAGCCAAAGGATGCCAAATCCCAGCATAAAGCCGAAGAGAAAGTTGGTGTAATACATCGATCCTGTCAATGCGACCCAAATAAAGGATAGCATAAGGTTCATTAAAAACTGTTTTATCATATCAATTCTGCCCTCCTAATACAGCATTTATATAAGGTGATGTGTCCAATAATTGTGTCGCAATCTGATCTGCCACATGGATGATCGCTTCGGCGTTGAGACCGATATACAGGGACGCAGATGCCAAAATAACGACAGGAAGTATGAGCATTGTTCTTTTATAACCGATCATACCTGCAAATTTATCCTCAATGATTTCGGGATCGGGTGCATCTTTCCAGAATACCTGTGCCCACATTTTGGCAATGACAAACAAGGTGATAAAACTACCGATAATCAGGGCACCTGCGAAAGCATATTTTTCCAGTTGGAAAGCATCTTTGAATAGATAGATTTTAGGCCAGAATCCCGAGAGTGGGGGGATGCCCACCAGTGAAAAAAGAACGATGGCGAAAAGTAAGGAGATCTTCGGATATTGTGCATAAAGTCCACCCAGTTTGGTCATGTCCATGGTTCCGCGGAGCTGCCTTGTAACACCTGCCATCAGGAATAAATTTGTTTTCACCATAATATCATGGATCAGGTAGAATACGGCTCCCAATAAAGCCCATTTGCTATACAAGCCCAATCCTCCAATCATAAAACCAATATGACAAACGATCAGATAGGAAAACAACCTTCGTATATTGGTTTTGATCAATGCACCAAAGGCACCGGTAAGAATCGTTAATATGGCTAGAACGATAAGGAGTTCCTTGGTAAAATGATTGGGGATAAACAATAATGAAAATACCCTGAACAAGGCGTAAATCCCAACCTTGGTCAATAATCCTCCAAATGTCGCTGCTACGGCCGAAGGCGGGGTATGATAAGAGGAGGGTAACCAGAAATAGAGTGGAAATACGGCAGATTTAATGCCAAAGCCGATCAGGAAAAATGTTGCTGTAATTTCTACTAATGCCTGATTTTGTATTTTAGGGATACGCAGGGCCAGGTCGGCCATGTTTAATGAGCCCGAAATACCATAGAGTATTCCAATACCTGTTAAAAAAAATGTCGAGGCCAGGATATTCATGGCCATATATTTTACAGCACCTTCCAGTTGGGATTTTCTTCCGCCGAGGGTCATGAGCACAAAAGAAGAGATAATAATAACTTCAAACCATACATATAGGTTGAAGATATCGCCTGTTAGAAATGCGCCATTGAGTCCCATCATCAAAAAGTGAAAGATCGGGAAATAGCCATAGAGGATACGCTGGCGTCCCACGCCGACACAGGAAAAGATGGAGACCGCCAGACCTGCGATAGAAGTCAGGAGAACAAGCGTACTGCTGAATAGATCGGCAACAAAAACGATCCCAAAAGGAGCTTTCCAGTTGGCTGCATTCATGGTCAAAATACCACCATCGTAGACCTTGAAGAATAGTTTAAAGGCAAGAATGAGTGCGAGCAAGCTTCCGCCAACGCTCAGAAAACGTTGTGCAGTAGATTTGCGCCACAACATCAGTTGGACAATAGCAATAAATAAATGCACGATAATCGTGGCAATAATGTGGTTGTCTATCATATATCTTCTTCCTCAGGCGTGTTCAAATCATCCAGATCATCTGTACCCAGCAATGCATACACACGCTTGAGTAAAACGATGGCAAAGGAGGTTAGGCCAAAGCTGATCACGATGGCCGTTAAAATAAGTGCTTGCGGAATCGGGTCCGCATAAATATCGGTGAATACTTTCAGATCGGGTCCAATAATAGGTGGTTTACCTTTAATAATATTACCCAATAAGAAGATCAATATATTGGTACCATTGCCCAGCAACATAATACCCAACAATAATTTCACCATGCTTCGGCGCAGGATGAGGTATATTCCGGCAGCATAAAGGATGCCGATCAGCAATACGAGTATCAGTTCCATTATTCTTCTTCTTCAGTGGTTAAAGCAATCGTAAATAAAATCGTTAGGACGACACCTATGACAACAAAGTACACCCCGAGGTCAAAGAATAAGGCCGTTCCTATCATCCCGATGACGGGAATTTTCTCTTCCAGCCAAAGTCCGGTCATAACGGGATAACCAAAAAAAGCAGGTAGGAACATGCTTATGGCCGAAATTCCCAATCCGATGGGGATGAGTGACAGGGGTTTGTACTGAATCAATTTCATGGTGTTTTGAGGGCCAAAGGCAAAACTATGCAGGACAAAGGCGATCGACGCAACCAGGCCGCCGACGAAACCTCCGCCCGGATAATAGTGTCCTCTGAGCAGGAGGAATACCGAAAAAAGTAAAAGTATCGGTAATAAATACCGCGTAGCGGTTTGTAATATTGTACTGTTCATCTGTTATTATTTAGCTATGCATGATGAGTTCTTAGCTCATTAGTGTATAACTGTTAAACATCATTATTCTTTGTCCGAGGCTTTTAAACGTAATTTTAATAGGCTATATACCCCTAATGCAGCAATGCTCAATACGACGATTTCAAACATGGTGTCAAAACCCCTGAAATCTACCAGCAATACGTTGACCACATTTTTTCCTTTAGCAAGCACATAAGCATAATCTCCATAGAAATCACTGATATTTGTCGTTGTTGGTTCATGCAGAACACGAAGAGCGACCATGGACAGTAAAACGCCAAAAATGATAGCGACGACAGCGTCACGAATGACGGTGCGTCGGTTTGCCAGATTCAAGAAAGAAGGGAGCTTAAAGAGTACCAACACAAAGAGTACCACGGTTAGGGTGTCGATGGTGAATTGCGTCATGGCTAGATCAGGTGCACTGTAAAATACGAAAATAAGACAAATGGCATAACCTACAACACTGGTGGCAACCACAGCTGTTAATCGAGATGTAGTGCGGATAGTCAATACAATAGCACCGATCAAAATGCAAACTGTGGTAACTTCATAAAAGCTTACCGGAGATAGGGTATCCCATTTAATATGGAGCGGCCCACCTAGGTACAGCTGATAGGCAATCAGTAATTCAGCAAACAAGATAATTTTCAATAAATACGAACGTAAATAACCGTTGTGCATTTTGTTTGTGAAAAAGGCAGAGAATAAAACAATTTCCTGCACACAGATTCTGACGATATTTTCAGGAGAAATCCTATTGAAGGCTGTGATCCATGCTAATTTCTTATCACTAGGTCGGTTGACGAAATAAAGTAAGGTACCCGCGGCAATTGTAATAGCGCTTAAGAGCAGGACTAAATTAAAGCCATGCCAGATTTTCAAATGAAACGTTTCGGACTTTGCGAGTATACTTGTTGCGGTAGGTCCGGCAATCCATTCGCCGATAAGTCCGGGGATACAGCCAAAAACAACACCTAGAATGGCTAAAAGTAGAGGTGGGATCCACATGGCTTTATAAGGCATATGGGTTGCATTAAATTGCTCGGGTAGCTTACCCATAAACGGCTTGATGCCGGCCATAAATCCTGCTGATACCAATAGGATATTGGTGGCTACTGCGGCGACCGTCAAATAGAGAAATAGATTTGGTGTGGCGTGTAAGGTTGCTTCGTAAATCAGGTCCTTTCCAATAAATCCAAAAGTAAGTGGAACACCGGCGCTGGAAAGCGCGGCCAGGAAACCAGCAATAGCGACGGGCATCAAAACTTTGTGCAGTCCCCGAAGAACCGTGAGGTCTCTTGTTCCGGTTTCATGGTCTATAATCCCAGTAATCAAGAATAATGCAGCTTTATATAAAGCATGTACGAGTATAAAAACACTGGCTGCGATAATGGCGTCTTTTGTGCCTAGACCCAACAAGAAAACCAAAATCCCTAAGGCAGATATGGTTGAATAGGCCAGAACCCCTTTTAAGTCGGTTCTGAAAAGCGAATGGAAGGCTGCATAGAGCATCGTGAGACCACCAATAAGCATAAGCGAATACGTCCAGATCGGATTGCCACCAAGAATGGGTGAAAAACGGGCTAAAAGATAGATTCCGGCCTTGACCATGGTTGCCGAATGTAGGTAAGCTGACACAGGGGTCGGAGCTTTCATAGCACCGGGTAACCAAAAATGGAAAGGGAATTGTGCTGATTTCGTAATTGCACCAAGTGCTATCAGGCCGAAGACCAAGGGGAACAGCGGGTGTTGCTGAATGACTGATACTTGGTCAATGAGTGCTGTGATATGATACGTACCGGCAATATTACCCAGCAAAATAAAACCTGCCAGCAGAAAAAAACCACCAAAACCTGTAATGGATAATGCCGTTAATGCACTTTTTCTTGAATCGTTATTGTCATTGTTAAAGCCGATCAGAAAAAACGAACTGATCGAGGTCAGTTCCCAAAAGATGAAGAGTAACAGCATATTGTCCGATAGGACAAGCCCCAGCATAGCCGACATAAAAAGGCAGAGGTAGCCAAAGAATCGATCGATATACCGATGCCCTTTCAGATAGGCATTCGCATAGAAAAAGATACAGGCCCCGATTCCAGTAATCAATAAGGAGAAAAGTAAGGACAGTCCATCCAATTTAAAATCCAGATTGATGCCCAAGGAGGGCACCCATGACGTTGATTGTACGAAATAGGATCCTTGACCAATAGATACGATATATTGAGCAAAGTATAGAAATAGAAGTACCGGTAAGAATGCGAGAATAAAACCCCATCTGGTTTTTAGGAATCGACCAAATGGAACAATAAGGCTCGATGTTATTAATCCTGACAGAACAGTAAATAGCATTTAGTCTTTGTTTTAATTTTTTTGAAAGTTTACAATATAGTAAAAAAAAGCGAATAAGTGCCAGTTTTTGACCATTTTTTCGCTATATAAAGGATAAAAGAGGGGATTTCGTTTTCGGCTAAGAACAGATTTTTTAAAGGAAAATACGTTTATAAAAATGAAATAAGCGATCCTTATTTATTGAGCGATAGAATTTTTTAATGTGCAGTATGAATAA
>JALAGS010000053.1 GCA_022712315.1 Sphingobacterium sp.
GAGGTAATAAATTTTAATACAAAAGTATCAAAAAAATAATTAAAATAGTGTCAATAGTCCTTGGTAGTATATTCGTTATACTGCTTGCATTGGCGTTATCTCTACAGTTGAAACCGGTACAAAACTATGTTGCTCAAAAAGCTATTAACTATCTATCCAACGAACTAAATACGAAAATAAGCCTCAAGAGCATCTATTTCAAACCCTTTAGGTCAATTGTCGTAGAAGATTTTCAGCTATACAGCCCACAGGGAAAAGAAATATTAAAATCTGGAAAATTAGAAGCCAATGTCAACCTCTCTCAGTTCATTGAGCTGAACAAAATTGTAATCAACAAATTAACAATCGAAGATACTGAAGCCTCCTTTGAACAATTTCAGGACAGCTCAAACATTTCATTCTTGATCCGTTATTTTAACCCACCTAAGAAAGAAAAAAAGAAAAGTTCAAAAAAAATCATTTTTGATATAAAGGAACTTGTCATCAAAAATAATGCGTTCAATTACGTTAACCATAAACGCAAACATTACAATAAAGTGGTCGATTTTGGGGATTTGGGGATATCAAAACTCAATGCTCATTTTGATAAAATAAAAATTGATTCTAATCAAATTTCAGCAGAAATCAAGACGTTCAACCTGCAGGAAAAAAAGGGTTTGGTGATCAAAGGTCTACTTGCCCGCACGACGATAAGCGATACGGGTATCGAACTTAGTGAGCTTATGCTGGCCACCAATCGTTCTACATTCAAAAATTACGTCAAACTAAGTTACAAAAGCTTTGATGACTTTTCGGACTTCATCAATAAAGTCCATGTTAAACTCCGTGCACGAGATTCACGCATTCACTCCGAAGACATTGCTTTCTTCTCCTCACCTATGCATCAGGTCAAATTTGATGTCAGTATAAAGAGAGCAAATTTAGAGGGCACAGTATCTTCGATAAAGGCATCGCACGTTGATTTAACGATTGGAAAGAAAACAAGTTTAGCGGGTGATCTGAAGATTATCGGTCTACCGGATATTGATAAAACTAAATTTATTGTTCCCAAGGTAGAAATTTCATCCGAGCACAAAGACTTAAATGCGGTTATTAGCGATCTTGGAAATCTAAAGAATTTTAAACTCCCTGAAATTATTCAGGTCTTTGACAAATTTTCATTCAAGGGTAGCCTAAATGGCCTATACAACAAATTTAAAACAAAGGGATTTTTTACAACTGCTATAGGCAACGTCGAAGCTGATGCCTTATTGGATATCCAGAAGGAAATTAAATATGCGGGCAATTTTAAGTCAAAACGGTTTGATGTAGGTACACTTACCAAAATAAAAGATCTAGGTCCTACAGGTTTTAATCTACAGGTCGACGGGCAAGGTACCGATCCCAAAAAACTGACTTTAAAAGTAAATGGTAGCCTTACAAATTTCACCTTTAAAAATTACAGCTATCAGCAGATACAGATCGAAGGAAATACAGACAAACAGCTATTTCTTGGCTCGGGAAAAATATATGATCCAAATTTAAAATTACAGTTTACGACAGATATAGATTGGTCGGCCAAGCCCAATTATCATCTGGATGCGGATATCCAGCAAGCCAATCTAAAAAAACTCAACTTCTTCCAGGGTGATTCGATCAATATTATTGACACAAAATTTCACACCAGTTTAATTGGAGACAATATCAATAATATTACCGGCGAATTTAAATCAGACAGCCTCAATTTCACTTCCTCTAAGGGACAATTTGTCATCCGAAATATTAATTTCCTGGCCGAAGGAGATGAAAATGCACGTTCCCTAAGCTTACAATCCGCTATCGGACATATTGATCTAAAAGGTAGGATAGACCTCAATACGATAGTTCCTTATTTTAAAGCGCTCGCCATGCGTTACGCTCCAGCGATAGGGTTCGAAAACAACAGGTTTAACCGGCAGGACTTTGATTTGAATGTTAATATAACTTCCTTCAAGCCTATTGCCACATTCTTTAAAAAGGACATTGCTTTAGACAGTGGCGCAACTTTGAATGCTAAATTTGAAAGTGAAAAGCAAACAGCTAGCTTTAATTTTTACGCACCAGAATTCAAATATAATGGCATCAGACTGACTCACCTTATTGTCGATCAAAATGCCAATTTGAAGAATATGGAACTGCAAACCTCCATAGACCGGATTAATTTCACCGACAGTACCTATATTAAAAATGTCAATATTTCAAACACCTTAGCAAACGACAGTTTACAATTCAACATCAAAATGTCGGAACTGGAAGCAAGTAACAGCCTGGATCTTAATGGCGTCATACGCTTTGCTCATGCCCAACCTGCATATATCAATTTTTATCCGTCGAATATCTTAATCAATAGAGAACGATGGCTCGTCAATAACGATGCTCAGTTGAAAATATCGAAAGGAAAATGGTATTTTGAAAAACTAACCCTGAGTCACGACGAACAAAAAGTCCATATCGACGGCATCCTGTCCAATGAAGTCAGTGATCAGATCAATCTCAAATTCCAAGACTTTAATCTGACCTCCTTAAATGGTATTACCAAACCTCATGGCATCAATCTTTCCGGAAATTTAAACGGAAACATCGAAGTTAACTCAGTCTTTAAAGCCCCTTTTATTATAGCCAATATAAAAACTTCACCTATCCTGTACAACAATATTCCAATCGGATCACTAGCCCTGAATGCTAATTATGACCCCGAAAATCAATTGGTCAAATTGGACAGCAAGATAGAGGAAGGCAATAAATTGATTCAGTTGCAGGGCTCCTATAACCATCTGAGCGAAACCAATAAGCTTAATCTCAAGGCTAAACTCGCAAATACGGATGTATTCGTCTTCCAGCCATTTCTACGAAGTTTAGTGTCGAATATCCAAGGGAAGATCAATGCAGATCTCGCTATTGAAGGCGATATCCTAAATCCTAAAATTACAGGCTCCGGTAAACTGGATAATGCCTCAATGGTCATCAATTATCTAAAGACGCCCTACCGGCTTTCTGACGAGATTGCTGTTACCAATAATCGAATCTTTCTAACAGGACTGAAAGTATACGACCCCAAAAACAATGTTGCCACCATTGATGGTGTTGTGGACCTCAACAAATTAAGCGACCCCGATATCGATGTGACTGCGGAAACCAAGAATTTCATGGTATTGAATACCACGATAAAAGATAATAATGTATATTATGGAACTGCCTACGCCTCTGGAACCTTCCAGTTCAAAGGATTAACTTCCGCTATGAACATTAATATCCGTGCTAAATCTGAAGAAAACACGGTTATCAATATCCCTTTCAATAGCGCCAGTACAATTTCAGACACTGACTTCATCTATTTTATCGAGAAAGACTCTACCAAAACAAAGAAAAACACGAAAAAACGGGATTTCAATGGCCTGACGATGAATATGGACCTCTTGATCAACCCAAATGCAGAAATAAATCTATTTTCCAGTATGGGCGAGTTATCGGGAAGGGGAAATAGTAATCTCAACATGCGCATATCTTCTTTAGGTGATTTTGAAATGTTTGGGGATTTTATCATCAACAGTGGAAAATTCAATTTCACAGCACAGGATTATATCAACAAAATTTTTGATCTCAAAGAAGGTGGAACAGTACGCTGGGCTGGAAATCCAACTGAAGCAAATATCAATATCAACGCCATCTACCAACAACGAACGAGCTTGGCCCCTTTGTATAATGCAGCTGGACGGGAAGAGAATCCGGAGCGTGTATTGGCGCAGGCCGACATGATTCTAAAAGGGCAATTAGGTCAACCTGAGATTACATTCGACATCAACTTTCCACAGAACCCCGGAGTTAAAGATGAATTGCAAGGATACTTTTCGGACGCCAACAATGTGAATCAACAAGCGCTGAGTCTGATCGTAAGACGAAGTTTTACCCCTGGTACACAGACAGACTTCGGTAAAGAAGTAAATAACACCTTGTTATCTGCAGGAACCGAGATAGCTTTCAACCAGATTAATAACATCATCGCCCAGTCACTCAACATCAATTTCTTCGATATTAATATCAAATCTTTAAACGACGCATCTGCCTCGCTCCGCTTGTTTAACGACAGACTTGTTTTGACTGGAGGTATTTCGGACCGAAGAAGTCAGGCGCTAACGGATTTAAATGTATTTTCAGATCGGGTCTCAACGGATGCCGAGGCCATGTTTTATTTACGAAAGGATGGTCGCTTAGTCTTACGGGCTTCCAATCGGCTCAACACCCGTAACTTTCTTCTTAGCCCCAACGATGGCGAATATATCAGCGCTTTTGGATTACTCTATAGACAGGAATTTAACACCTTCTCGGAATTCTTAAAAAGATTATTCCCATTTGGCAAGAAAAGTATCCCTACTTTCCCCACCGATACAAAGAAAATAAAGGCAAACTAATCGCTCTATTCGATTAGGATTTCATACGCTCGCAGCGCGGGCAGCCCCATCAAAAGATTCAAAAACAAATCCTATTCAATACTTCAATCAATCAATCAATCAATCAATCAATCACTGCTTCTCCAACTGCTGATCAAAGAAGGCACATTCGCTACGGGTGAACCAGATAAAAAATAAACAGCGAAAACAAAAATTTTAGCTGTACCTCTCAAAAACTGAAGAACAAATCCTTCATGCATTTCCTCGCCTCAAGTCAACAGTGGTAAATGCAAACTAAGGCTAGGCTCAGTAACACACAAAATACCATAAAAAAAAGGTCCCTTCAATCGATTGAAGGGACCTTTTTATCGTTAAAAATTGCTTATGCTAATTTTTCAAATTCTTTGTATTCAATTTCATTAGCGTTCAATTTTACTAAACCTTTTAAGTGATCAAATACTTTTAAAGCTTTAGCTTCTTCGAACAAACGATTACCTTGTTCTCTGTCTTGTAACAATTGAATTGCAAATTGATTCAATTGCTCATCAGAAGGCTCTTCATTAATGTTGTACATTTTGATTTGAGCGTAGATACGTTCTTTTGCTAAATTGATAACTTCATCATATTTAACTTCAAGACCATTTTCAGTAACCACGCGGTTTTCGATGATCGTCCATTTCAAGTTGTTCAAGAAATCAGCAAAACCTTCGTTCAATTCTTCTTCAGAAATACTTGGGTTAGTTGCTTTTAACCATCTTTTCAAGAATTCTTCAGGGAAAGTTACATCAACCTTTTCCATACCAAAAGTATACATATCGTTACGTAATCTTTGATCTGAATTTTGTTTGAATAAGTTCTCGACTTCTTCTTTCACTTTTTCTGTGAATTGAGCTTCTTCTGTTACTTCACCTTCTGTGAATAATTTATCGAAAAATTCTTGGTTAAGATCAGCTTCCTCTAAACGGTTGATATTCTTAACAGTCAATTCAAATTTAGTTACGTCTAAAGCTGTCGCTTCTTCTTCAGTGATACCTAAGATACGTGCTAAATCTTCAGTTTTGAATGCTTTCTTAACATCAATCTTAACAACATCATCCTTTTTAAGACCAACCAATGATTTTTTGATCTTTGCATCTTCTACGATATCGGTACGAATAGAAGTTGTTTTCTCAAGACCTTCTTCTTTATCTTGTTTCAACGTTGCGTACAATACATCACCTTCTTCAGATACTTCTGGATTAGTCATTTTTCCATAGCTACGACGCAAGTTTTTGATACGATCTGCCAATGTCTCTTCATCAGCTTTGATTTCGTAAGAAGTAAATTCTGTCTCAGCAGTAAAAGGTAATTCAAAAGCAGGTGCAAGACCAATTTCATATTTGAAATTGAAATTGTCTTTAAAATCCCAGCTGTATTGTGCATCATCTTCCAAAGGAAGTGGTTGACCCAAAACTTCTAATTTATTTTCAGCAATATAATTAGTGATTTTTTCATTCACTAATTTATTGATCTCATCAAATAAAATAGATTTACCATAAGTACGTCTGATATGCCCTACAGGAACTTGACCTGGACGGAAACCTGGTAATTTTGCTTTTTTAGCTTGCGCTTTAATCTCTTTGTCGACTTGAGGATTATAATCTTCAGGTGCTAATGCGACGTTGACTACCGCATTGATTGCATCTACATTCTCGTGTGAAATATTCATACTCTTTTTAGCTATATCGCATTCATAAAAAAATCCTCCCGAGGTTTTAAGTTCGGGAGGACATCAAGTGCGGAAGAAGGGACTCGAACCCCCACGCCTTGCGGCGCCAGATCCTAAGTCTGGTGCGGCTACCAATTACGCCACTTCCGCATTAGGATTTCTTTTGATGCCACAAAGATAGAAACCAAACCTATATCCTGCAAGTATTTTCCACTCTTTTTTTTACTTTTTTTCAATATTTCTTTTTGCTCTTGTATAATTCATTATTATTCATTTACTTTGAATATCAAAGTACTTTTATGGAACAGAAAGATTTATTTAGAGAACTTGGGCAGATCAGATCATTAATGGAGAAATCGTCCAAATTTGTTTCAATAAGCGGATTATCAGGTGTACTTATGGGCTGTTATGCTTTAATAGGAACGCTATTGGGATACTATATTATACACCGACCCGAAAGTACCAATCTTCTATTGAGCAAAAATCTGAATAGGCCCCTACTGTTTTTAATGATTGCGCTCATAGTCCTCTTATCATCCCTGGTGACAGGCTGGCTAATGGCACGTAAAAAGGCGAGAAAAAATAAACAGTCCATTTGGAATATTACCAGCAAATCTCTTTTATTTGCAGTTTCAATCCCTTTACTAACGGGTGGCATTATATCCTTGTTGTTTTTTGTCCAAGGCTACTATCAGCTGATTGCTGCTATGCTGCTGATCTTTTATGGGCTGGCGTTAACTGCAGGTAGTATCTATACCTTTGCCGAAGTAAAGGGGCTCGGCATATTGGAAATCTGCCTGGGTTTGATTGCTTTATGTTTTCCAGACAAAGGATTACTACTGTGGGGCTTGGGTTTTGGTGTGCTACACATCATTTATGGTTTTATCGTTTACAAAAAGTACGAATCGTGAAATTAGATCTTTCTTTATATGACAAAATATTTGAAAACAGAGTACGGCTCCAGATTATGAGTGTTCTCGCCGCAAATGAAGAATACGATTTCAATTCATTGAAAGAATTGCTGGATGTAACTGATGGTAATCTTGCGTCCAATCTAAAAACACTGGAAAAAGAAGAATATATTATAGTCGAGAAAAGCTTTGTCGACCGCAAGCCGAATACGAGGTACAAGAGGACAGCAAAAGGATTAAAAGCATTTGAAAACCATCTTATTGCACTTGAAAATTTAATAAAACAACAATACAAATAATTTTTTTATCTATTTACTTTGAAAATCAAAGTACTTTTAATTACTATTAAATGAAAGGAATTAGACTGAAACTGATGCTGCACCTCTACAATTGGTCCTCCAAAGTGTATGCAAACATCTTTAAATGGAACAAAAAAGCATGGGGTATCTCCAAAACAGATTTTATGGCCTACCCTATTGGAAGCATTGGCTACAACCTGGGACTTTTTTATGAAAGTAAAGGTTTTGATGTCATGCCAAAATTGGAAAACCATGATGTTTTTCATATCCTGACTGAAACAGGAACGGAGATACAGGATGAAATCGCTATGCAGTTTCTCTTGTTAGGCAATGGAAAGATCAGCCTGTACCTCATGGCCATGATTTTTATTGGTAGCATCTTATTTCCGGAACACTTCGGCTATTACAAAAAGCACTTTCAGAAAGGCCGATCGCTTCAAAGTTTTCACCAGTTAGAATTTAAAGAAATCTTGCATTGGCAGCTAACGGAGCTTCAAATTGCCTTATACAGTAAAAATATTCAAATAAACTTAAACAGCTAAAATCATGGACAATAACAATTCATCACCGATAGAACAATCGACACTATTTGAGAAAGTCAGCAATTCTACTGTCTTAAAACTATTTGTCATCTTCTTTCTTTCCCTGATATTGCTCATTCCGCTTTCGTTAATAAGTGACTTAATCGAAGAACGAAAAAACAGGGAACAGGAGGTAGCTGCAGGAATTACTTTAAACTGGGGCAAGGACCAGGTCGTCTCCAGTCCTGTACTGGCCATCCCTTACCGCGAAACAATCCCTTTATCTGCCGAAAAGACCCAAAAATCCAACCTTAGAGAAGAGATGAAATGGATATTTGTCTTACCCAAAACGTCCAATATCGCAACTGATATAATGCCACAACATCTTTCAAGAGGTATTTATAATGCCGTAGTTTACAACAGCAATATAACATTAGAAGGTTCCTTTGACAAAATATCACTAGAAAAACTCGAGATCCCGCATGAGCAAATTGACTGGAAAGGCAGTAAGCTTATTTTCGGCATCCAGGATTTTAAAGGCTTAGGTAAGCGCCCGTCCTTGAATTGGGATGGCAATGAACTGACTTTCGAACCAGACTTTAATAATCTCAAATTATTTACTCAAAATTTGGTTTGTCCTGTACCTTTGGATCCACAGAAAACGGACAATCGTTTCAAGATAAAACTAAACCTCAAAGGGTCTAGATCATTAAATTTCCTCCCGCTGGGTGACCAGACAAACATCCAGGCGAAGGGTAACTGGGCCAATCCAAGTTTCACTGGTGCATTTTTACCGAGTAAACGTAATACCGAAACATCCAATTTTTCAGCTTCCTGGGAAATCCCTTCTTTCAGTCGAAAGCTACCTCAACAATGGACAGGCGATGCCCGTCCAATCTTTCAGTTCGATAACAACAACCTCGAAAATGCAAATGAGAGCAACGAGCAAAAAGCAGCACAAACCGTCCCCGCTACAGTTGTCTCCGCAAATAACCTATTGGATAACAAAGATATGATTACAATTAACTTCTTACCAGATATCAACAATTATCAAAAAGCAACACGGGTTGCCAAATATGGTATTTTAGTCATTATTCTGACTTTTACTTCGCTCCTATTCACCGAGGTGATCAAGAAAAAACGGATCCATATCATTCAATATATTCTGATTGGAGCTGCAATGGTTCTTTTCTACACACTCCTGCTTGCGTTATCCGAACATATTGGGTTCAATCTAGCCTACCTCACAGCCTCCATAGCGACGGTGATGCTGATTGGTAGTTTTATTAAATCAATTACCAAAGATCAAAAATCTGCTGTCTTGCTAAGTTCCATTCTGGGTTTATTTTACTTATTTATCTATATCCTGATGCAACTTCGGGATTACTCACTTATCGCGGGAACAATTGGAATTTTCATTATCCTCGCTATTTTGATGCGCGTTTCAACAAAAATTAATTGGTATCAATTTGATAATAGCCATGCAGATCAATAGACAACATATTAGAATTTACTGGGTATTAATTCAAATATTACTCAAAAAATAAGGATTTACAACCCGAAATAAGCCATTTCTAAATCAAAGAGATGGCTATTTTTTTACTTGCCTTAGCATTTATGACCAAATTCTGTAACTTGCGAAGAAATTTTTCAGCGGCATAGATATGTTTAAACAGATGAAAAAACTTACAATACTTACATTAGCGATTATGGCGTGTAACCTAAGCAATGCGCAAGAAAGCAAAGGTGGAAAAAGCAATTTTAAATTAGTGTCGGAATCGCCACAACCGATCAATCCAAGTACACTTTGGGATCTTGGTCGTGTTTCGGCCGAAGGACTTTCTGCAGATGGCAAAACATTGGTATATGGCGTTTCCAATTATAATTTGGAAAGCAATTCAAGTGAAAAAAATCTATATACGATTTCACTGGCCAATGGCACCAACCATCAGTTCACCGATCAAAAAGGTGGTGAAACAGTCGTTCAGATCGAACCCAACGGCGACGTAATTTATTTACTAAAAGGGCAGCTATGGAAGAAGAACCTATCTAAGGGTGAAGCACTTCAATTGACAAATGGCGATATCGCCTTAGAAAATGTCAAATTTTCGCCTGATGGAAAACAAATACTCTTCAGTCAGTCTGTTCTTGTAAAAAAATACCACAGCACAGATAAATATCCCGAATTGCCAAAATCAGACGCTTATATCTATGACAACTTAGATTATAGGCACTGGGATACCTTCAATGATGGTAAGTTCAGTCATCCTTTTGTGGCGAGTTTTATTGATGGTAAAGTTGGTGAGCCGGTAGACCTATTGAAGGACCAAGCCTTTTATAGCCCTCAGGCACCATTTGGTGGCGCCGAAGATTTTGCCTGGTCTCCAGATAGCAAAGCAGTGCTGTATGTCTGTAAAAAGAAATTCGGAACAGACTATGCCGTCAGTACCAATACCGATATTTATCGCTATGATATCGCTAGCGCAACGACTTCTAACTTGACAGAGGGCATGAATGGCTATGATACAGCTCCAACCTACTCTCCTGATGGAAAAAGCCTAACCTGGCTCAGCATGAAGACTGACGGTTATGAGTCGGACAAAAATGACATCATGCTATTTGACAAAAACAGCTCAATTCGTTTAAATCTAACAGCACATTGGGATGGTACGGTCAATAGTTTTATCTGGAGCAGCGACAACCGGAAAATCTATTTTACAGCTGCAACTAAGGGTACCGTTCAATTATTTGAACTTGAAGTACCGACCAATATCAAAGCTAAAAGTTTACCAAAAATACATCAAATTTCAGAAGGAGACTTTGACATCACCGGTATTGTAGGCCAAGTAGCGGATAAATTGATCGTAAGCTCAACAAAGTTTACCCGCGCAACGGAAATCTTTAGTTTTGACCTAAAAAGCAAATCTTTGACTCCGGTTACCCGCGTTAACGACGCAAAATACGCGGCTATCAGCGAAAATAAAATTGAGAAGCGTATCACAAAGGCATCTGATGGCGCAGATCTTTTTTCCTGGGTTATCTATCCACCAAATTTTGATCCCGCAAAGAAATATCCCACTATACTCTATTGCGAAGGCGGACCTCAATCTGCCCTTACCCAGTTTTATTCTTTCCGCTGGAACCTACAGTTAATTGCATCGCAAGGTTATATTGTGATCGCACCAAACCGTAGAGGGATGCCTGGCTGGGGAGTAAAGTGGAATGAGGCTATTTCTCAAGACTGGGGCGGACAGCCAATCCGGGATTACTTAGCAGCGATTGACGATATCTCCAAAGAATCTTATGTGGACACAACCCGTCGCGCAGCGATCGGAGCAAGTTATGGCGGATATTCCGTTTACCAATTAGCAGGCGTGCACGAAAACCGTTTCAAAACGTTCATTGCACATAACGGTTTATTCGATATGAGAAGCTGGTATGGTACTACCGAAGAGCTCTTTTTTGCCAACCATGAATTGGGTGGTGCATACTGGGATAGCAAAAATCAAAAATCCTATACAGACTTCAATCCGATTGAAAAGGCAAATAATTGGCATACCCCGATTTTAATCTTCCAAGGGGGAAAAGATTACCGTGTCCCAATAGGGCAAGGCCTAGCGGCATTCCAATTGGCGCAGCTCAAAAAGATTAAAAGCCGTCTCGTCTACCTCCCAGATGAGAATCACTGGGTTCTGTCTGGACAAAATGCGCAGGTCTGGCAAAGGGAATTCTTTACCTGGCTTAAAGAAACCTTATAAATTCTCCTGTAAAATTAGATTATAAAATTAGCTACTTTCACTGCTGATAAAATCGTTTACAAAGTTTTTAGAATTCCAAATAGAAACGCCACTCCCTGAGTGGCGTTTCCATTTATACTGTTGGCTGAACCTGTCCTATTATATTAACTACTGATCAACATCAACACCTAAACTAATAGCGGTCTTACAGGGGGTTAACAGGGTATTTACAAGGGGTTAGCAGGGGTAAAACCCCTGTTAACCCCTTGTAAATACCCTGTAAAAAGAGTGTTGTAACGGTTTTAATCTAAAAATTGATATATAGCTGGTATTAATGCAAATGGAAGCCATAAGCAAGAGAAAGAAAACCAGGTGTAGTGATTTGACAAAAGAAAAACAAGTTTCACCGTAAAACACTTACAAAAAAGCCTGCAGATTGCAGGCTTTTTTTATATTATTAGATCTAAATGCTAAAATCTATTTTTCCCCCTTTTTTCCGAAGATAGAAAGTTTAATGTATTTTCCAGGTTTCTCTTTGACGTCTTTCATCAGATTATCCATTTCCTTTGA
Source organism: Sphingobacterium sp. (assembly GCA_022712315.1). Taxonomy (GTDB): domain Bacteria; phylum Bacteroidota; class Bacteroidia; order Sphingobacteriales; family Sphingobacteriaceae; genus Sphingobacterium. The sequence continues at coordinate 12,153 of JALAGS010000053.1, forward strand.
AGCGTTATTAAGATTATTATATAAGGATTCATCATTTAACAGTAAGCCGATGGAACCCTTACCGCTATTGATTTTTCCCGTGATTTCCTGAAAGTCATTGACTGCAGCATTCACTTTGGTCATCGTTTTTTCAAAATCCAGTCGGGCGGCCTTATCTGTTACGTTATTTAAATTGGACATAATCGCATTGATCTTCTCGCCATTTTGTGAAAAATTAGAAGTAATAGATTCCATATTGGCCATGATTCTATTTAACCTTCCTTTTTCATTTCCAACCAGACCTTCAACATCCTTAGTAATCCCTTCTACATTCTTTAATGACGTGGAGATACTATGTATACTTTTTTTAAAGTCATCCTGAAACTGTTTGTCCAATACATTGTTGACAACTGACAAGGTTGAGTCCAGTTTAATGGTAATTGTTTCGATCCGTTTTTGAATAGGTTCAACCTTATCCATAATATTCGGCTGAACACCAGAAGTTAAAAAATCGCCATCCTTTGCCAGCTCCTTACTGTTGCCCATTTCAAAGACAATCGCTTTACTCCCAAGTAAATCCGTACTTGAAATTCTTGCTACTGTATTTTTGGGTATATCATAATGGGAGTGTATCTTAAACTCGGTTTTAATTTTACCATCCGGCTGCAGAATCATTTTTGATACCCGCCCGATTTGATAGCCATTGACTAAAACAGGTTTGGATGGTGTTAGGCCGTCTACAGTCTCATAAGTTGTATAAAAGGTATTATCGCTGCTAAAAACATCATTTCCTTTTAGAAAGCTATATCCAATAAATAATAAAACTATTGCAACTGTTGCTAATATGCCGACTTTTGTCTCGTTTGATATTTTCACAAATAATCTATTTAGTATTGATCATTAATATAACTTTAAAACAGCATAAAAGCAAATCTGTTTAGCGTTCTACAGAATTTTTATAAATTTTCAGAGCGGAAACCAAATTATCAACGATCTCCTGTTGTCCTTCGTCGGACAATAAATAACTTTCTTCTTCTCGATTACTGATAAAACCAATTTCTGTCAGCACAGCAGGCATCCCCGCTTCCGCCAGTACAGCTAATCCTTTTTCCCAGAATCCCCGGCTGTATCGGCCTGCTTTCACATACTCCCCTTCGATCATCTGTGCCAGACGGATACTTTTTTCACGGAATCGGTTTTTCATCAAGGAGAAAATAATGGCGCTTTCGGGATCTTTTGGATCAAATCCCTGGTAATTTTCTTTATAATTTGACTCAAGTAACAAAGACGCATTTTCACGAACAGCGGCATCCTGTTGTCCCAAACGATGCGAACCAGAAACCAAGGTTTCGGTCCCATGCGCACTGGCACCACTTGAATTACAGTGTATCGAAATAAAAAGATCTGCTTTATTGGCATTAGCTAAACGGATACGCTTATAAAGCTCCACAAATTCATCGGTTGTTCGCGTATAGATAATTTTAATACCGGGAATATCTTTCTGAATCTGTTTTCCTAATTTTAAAGCAACATCCAGTGCTACATTTTTTTCCAAAGATCGTCTTCCCTGTGCTCCGGTATCTTTACCGCCGTGACCAGCGTCAATAACAATTGTTTTTATTTGGTAGTCAGGAGGCGTAGGTTGCCCATTGTTTAATTTGAAAGAATTCAACAAAAAAAATCCCAAAGTAGCAAACACGATGCTACACCATTTTCTAATTCTTAAATCTGATTTCATTGAATAATTATTTGCTCTACTATAAAC
>JALAGS010000054.1 GCA_022712315.1 Sphingobacterium sp.
ATTCAATAAAAAAATAGATCGGTAATTAGACGATAAATTTCATCGTCTAACTTTTGCCTAGAGCTGTTGAAGTTGTTGGTGAGAACGGTTTTCTCTTTAATTTTGATTGGTGACAAAATGTCTTGTTTTTAATTTAAGCATTGAACGATGCGTGGGGAATTTATCCCAATAACTGCGACACACAGCAGGTTTTTATTATTTATTTTTTTATGCAGAATTTACTTTAAAAAAGCGATTTTTGTAACATATAAACTTTGTTTAGATGTAGGATTTTTAAATTGATAGGAGATATGGAAGAACTGGAAATGCAGGTGAATCAAATAGAGCAATTGATAGCAGGTGGAGATCTTGTTGGGCTGGAAGAATTTTTGAATGAATTAAATATTTCAGAAGTTGAGGAGCTGATTGATGAGTTGCCCGAACATGGTTCACTATTTATTGAATCGTTAAATTTGAATCGCGCAGTTAACGTTTTTCGTATTCTGGATTTCCCTACTCAAAACAGGATTTTTAAGAAGCTTTCTAAAGCAAAAATTAGCGCACTAATTAACGAGTTACCTCCCGATGATCGGACTTCTTTTTTTTCAGAAATGAAGGACGATATTAAGCATTTAATTTTACTGTTGCCACCCAAAGATCGTGTTGAAGCATTGGCTTTGCTGGGCTATCCGGAAGACAGCGTTGGGCGCCTAATGACACCTGATTATATTACCGTAAAAGAACATTGGAGTATTGAACGGATATTGGGGCATATTAGGCGTTATGGAAGAGATTCGGAAACGATAGATGTATTGTATGTGATTGATGGAAATGGGAAGCTGGTTGATGATATTCGGATTAAAGATGTGCTGATGGCGGAGCCAGATAGAGTCGTTGGAGATTTGATCGATCATCGGCTGATCTCGCTGAATGCTTACGATCCCCAGGAGGAAGCGATCAACATCTTCCGGATGAATAATCGAGTGGCCTTGCCTGTTGTCGACGAACAGGGGGTTATGTTGGGGATTGTGACTGTCGATGATATTCTTTGGGTAGCAAACGAGGAGTACACGGAAGATATGCAACGTATCGGGGGAACGGAGGCGTTGGATGAACCTTATCTGGATGTGTCGATTAAGAACTTGGTGAAGAAGAGAGCTGGATGGCTTATTGTGCTTTTTCTGGGACAACTTTTGACCGCTACGGTTATTGAGCATTTCGAGGAGCAAATGGCAAGTGCGATTATGTTGTTTGCACTGATGCCTGTTATTATATCCAGTGGTGGGAATAGCGGTTCGCAAGCCTCAACATTAATTATTCAAGCGATGGCCCTGGGGGAAGTTACCTTGGGTGACTGGTGGCGTGTGATGCGAAGAGAGATTCTGTCGGGTTTACTGCTGGGACTTATTTTGGGGGCTTTGGGCTTTATAAGGATTATGGCATGGCAATCTTTTGCGCATAGCTATGGTCAGTATTGGGTGTTGGTTGCATTAGTTATCTCTTTGTCCTTGGTTGGTGTGGTCCTTTGGGGGTCGTTGATGGGGTCTATGTTGCCTTTTGTGATGAAACGACTTGGGGCCGACCCCGCGAGTTCTTCAGCGCCCTTTGTGTCGACATTAGTCGATGTAACAGGTTTGCTGATTTATTTTAGTGTGGCAACGCTAATTTTGAAAGGTGTGTTGCTTTAATCGTACGCAATTGCCGATACTGGTCGTTCATCCGCTGATGGCGATTGAAGCTAAAAGAAGGATAATGTTGGTTTAAGTGCTGAAAAGGGGATTTTGTGGAGCTGTTTGAAAAAATAAAAATAAATTATTCTAATTGGAATTTAGGAAGTTGTAAAAAATGTGCTCAAAAAATTTGTAGTATTCTAATAATCTTCCGATACTTGCATCACGGAAACGCAATAGGGTCTCCGGAAAAATTGAAAAACACTCCTGAATAGCTCAGCAGGTTAGAGCATCTGACTGTTAATCAGAGGGTCGCTGGTTCGAGCCCAGCTTCAGGAGCAACAATGCAAATATTTTATTTGCAAATGATATTAAAATGTACTACTTTTGTACACTCTATGAGAAAGGAATTTCTCGAAAAATAAATTCCTGAATAGCTCAGCAGGTTAGAGCATCTGACTGTTAATCAGAGGGTCGCTGGTTCGAGCCCAGCTTCAGGAGCAATATTGAAACCGGCTTTATGCCGGTTTTTTTGTTTACCATGCTTATTAAAAAACTATGAGTTTAGTAATTATTGGTACGGTGGCTTTCGATACAATAGAAACACCGTTCGGTAAAACTGACAAAATTCTAGGTGGTGCCGGTACATTTGCGAGTCTAGCGGCGTCATATCTATGTGATCAAATCAAATTGGTCAGTGTTGTTGGGGAGGATTTTGGAAATGATAATCTCGATCTTATCAGGAGCCGTGGTATAGATGTTACGGGTGTTCAGGTGATTACTGGTGGGCAAACTTTTTCTTGGTCTGGCAGGTATCATAACGATATGAATAGCCGTGATACCTTGGCGACAGACTTAAATGTATTGGCTGATTTTGATCCTATTATTCCTGAAAGTTACCAGGATTGCGAGTATCTTCTCTTGGGCAATCTTACACCTCAAATACAATTGACTACGTTGGAGCGCTTGGCACACAAGCCTAAGTTGGTTGTTCTGGATACCATGAACTACTGGATGAATGTTGCCATGGATGACTTAAGAAAAGTGCTTCTCAAGGTTGATGTTTTAGCCATCAACGATTCAGAGGCAAGGCAACTTTCTGGAGAGTATTCGCTGGTTAAAGCTGCAAAAGTCATTTTAGCAATGGGACCTAAATATTTAATTATCAAAAAAGGTGAACACGGTGCGCTTCTTTTTGGAGAGAATCAGATTTTTTCTGCTCCGGCGCTACCATTAGCAGATGTTTTTGATCCAACTGGTGCGGGAGATTCCTTTGCTGGAGGTTTTATTGGCTATCTTGCCAAAGTAAAAAGTATCAACTTTACAAACATGAAGAACGCATTGATTTTTGGTTCTGCGCTAGCTTCATTCTGTGTAGAGAAATTTGGAACAGATCGGTTGGTTGATCTTACCGAAGAGGACATACAAAAGCGTTTGAATGCTTTTGTTGCCCTATCTCAGTTTAATTTATAATCATTGATCTTTCAGTTTTCCGACGATCTGAAATTTTGAAAATACAGATGCTGAATGAGGGGCTTCTTGGAGCTCCTCAGTTAGATCTTGTCCGGCCCAATGTTCGTAGTGCATTCCGTTTTTCCACAGTCTACTTTCTCCGACATCATAGATAAGTCCGCGATAAGCAACCCAGATCTGTGGTTTGTCCTGACCATTACGTAAAGCCAGTTGGCTTTTGCTGTATTCCGATAATTCTTCTGCCATTCGTCATTTTAAAAAGGCGAAGATAGAAAAACTAAGCTACTTTATAGGCCGATAGTGATCTCTTCATTAATTTTCTAGCGACATGTATTCTTGTTTTTACCGTTCCGATGGGGATATTTAAATGTTCCGATATCTCGTGGTATTTAAACCCTTCGAAGTACAATGAAAAAGGGATGTAATATTCTTCGGAAAGACTAGATAAAGCTTCATGGATGTCTTCCATGACAAATTTGCTTTCGCCCTGATTTGAGGAAGCGGATAATAGGAGATTAGCGTTAGAAATATCCTCGTCTTTCGTAATGAAAGAGTTGGTTTTCACAATACGTCTATAGTTGTTAATAAACGTATTTTTCATGATGGTGTAAAGCCATCCTTTCAAATTGGTTCCTTCTTTGAAATTTTTAAAATAGGTTACAGCTTTCAGGATTGTGTCCTGAACGAGATCGTTGGCATCTTCGTAATCACTGGTAAGATTTCTGGCGTAGAGTTTTAATGAGTCCGATTGCTCAATAACCATGGTGTCAAATTCATTCTTTGTCATAGCTTAATGAATTATAACTGTTCTTTTTACAAAACAGTACGTTTATAAATGCGGTTCATTAAGTATGAGGCAAAAAATGCGCCAAAAATGGCAAAATTAGATTTGTTAATATAATTTTAAGATTATTTTAAGCAAAGCAAACGTGTGCGTAAGCTAACTTTAAGTAAATAGAATTAGCTCAAAGTGATGTTTAGCTAAAGTGAAGCCTGTTTTTCTTTTGCTTTCAGATTTAAAAAGAGTAAAAATACTTTTTTTAAATCTTTACAGTAAATTAACTTCACGCTCTAGCTTGATGCCAAATTTGTTGGCTACATCACTTATAATTTGTTCCGATAGATTGTAAATTTCCTGTCCTGTAGCGTTTTGTCTATTTATTAGTACAAGTGCCTGATTTTTCCATACACCTGCTTGTCCATATTCTTTTCCTTTCCAACCACATTGTTCTATTAACCATCCAGCTGCCAATTTTGTTTCATTATTAGGCATCGGATAATGTGGTATCGCAGGATATTTTTCCTGAAGAGGTTTAAATGCCGATGCTGTAATGATAGGATTTTTGAAGAAACTTCCAGCATTTCCTACTGTACTGGGGTCGGGAAGCTTTTCTACGCGGATTTTAGAGACAATAGTCGCGATATCGCTTATACTTGGAGCCGTTATGTTTTCTTTAGCGAGTTCGGCTTCTATTGCGCCGTAGGTGGTATTGATACGTGCCGTCCGGCTAAGCTTATAGGTTACCTGGGTAATGATAAACCGGCCTTTGTGTTCCGTTTTAAAGATGCTGTCGCGGTAGGAAAAATTGCAATCTTCCTTTTCGAAAGTTGTAAAGGAACCGTTATGGGTATCGAAAGCCTGGCATTCATGAAAGACATACATAAGTTCGGTGCCGTAAGCACCGATGTTCTGTACAGGTGATGCTCCAACGGTGCCGGGGATCAGTGCCATATTCTCAATCCCAGCGAAATTATGTCTGATGCAGTGCCATACGAAATCATTCCAGATTTCTCCCGCTTGAGCTGTGACATAGACATCATCACCATCAATTCTAGACTGTATACCCTTGCTGGTCATCCGGATAATGTATCCGTTGAATGCTTTAGTGAATAGCACGTTGCTGCCAGCGCCCAAAACAAAAAAATTCTCGTTAAAAATACCGTTTTTAAAAATTTCGGTCAATGTTTCATTATCATTCACTTCGATTAGAAAATTTGTCTTTTCTTCTATTCCAAACGTGTTGAAAGGTTTTAAAGATATATTCGATTGAATGTTTAACTTCATATTGACTTTAGTTTTCAGAAATTCAAAAAAATCAGCTATCTTTAGCATGATAATCGGTAAAGATAGTATAAACCGTTTATTTAACGATAAAAAATATAAGTTTAATGGGTAATGCAGATGTAAAAAGAATCAAAATTCTAGAAGCTGCGACAAGGCGCTTTGCACATTTTGGAATGGCTAAAACAACGATGTCGGAAATAGCCAAAGATCTCAATTTTTCAAAAGCATTGCTGTATTATTATTTTCCAGATAAGAATAGTTTATATTCTGCGGTTTTCGAATACGTTATTGATAAAATGATCGAAGACATTGAAGATGTCATTGCGAAGGGCGGCAACTTTGAGGAGATCATGATGTATTCCATTGATATGCGCGTCAAGATCATCAACCAATATTATAATCTGTTTGAATATACCATGAAGATGGTGAAAGAACTCCCTGACGAGCTAGAGCAGGTTTTCAAGGAATCTTATTTGCGTGAAGTCGAAATTATCGAAAAGATTCTCAAGATTGGTATTGATGCTGGCGAGATACAGGTGGAAGATATCAACGAAACGGCCCGGATTCTTTTGTATTCGCTTTTTGGTATGCGTATGGGGATATTGAAAGATATGAAAAATATGCTGTTCCCCACAAAAGAAGAATTTGACCATATTCTCAGTTTACAGAAGAAAATGATGAAAATCTTCTTAAATGGTTTACGTTTTCAAGTCGTTAAATAATTTTTAAGAGAGCGTTGAGCGAATGTGTCCGATAATCTGTTTGGCATGAATTCGCGAATTCTCTATAAACCAAAGGTGCGTATTTAAGCCTCCACAGACGACACCTGCTAAATATATACCCGCTACATTCGTCTCCATGGTTACTTCATTATGACTAGGGATGCAAGGTGCTTCTTTGGGAATATCAATCCCTATTTTTTTTAGAAAATCGAAATTTGGACGATAGCCAGTTAATGCCAGTACAAAATCATTTTCAAGTTCAATGATACCATTTGGCGTTTGAATCTGCGCGCTTGTGGGGGTAACTGCTGTCAGACAGCTGTTGTAGTATACATCGATTTCACCTGCAGCGATTCGGTTTTCAATATCCGGTTTTACCCAGTATTTTACCCGGGGGCTGATTTCGCTGCCACGGATCACTAAGGAAACCTGCGCACCCTTTCGGTAAGTTTCAAGAGCTGCATCAATCGATGAGTTGCTTGCGCCCACAACGACTACCTTTTGGCTGCTATAATAATGCGGATCATCGTAGTAATGTCTCACTTTGGGAAGATCTTCACCTGGGATATTGAGCAACATAGCTATATCGTAAAAACCGGTCGCAACGATTACTTTCTTGGTATAGTAGGTCGTCTTGCTGCTTGTGACCACAAATTCAGCTTCGTTTTTTTTGATGTCCAGAACTTCTTCGAAAAGATGCGTCTCTAGCGCGAACTTTTGCTGTATACGGCGATAATATTCCAACGCTTCCCTCCGTTTTGGTTTGGGGTTGGTGGTGACGAAAGGGATATCACCAATTTCCAACCTTTCGGAGGATGAGAAAAAGGTCATATTTTGAGGGTAATTATAAAGTGAATTGACCAAACAGCCCTTTTCAAGAATGAGATAGTTTAAATTTGCTTCTTTAGCTTCTAAGGCACAAGCTAAGCCAATAGGCCCGCCACCAACTATAATCAGGTCGTACCGTGTTATTGTGTCGCTCATGGTATAAATGTCGAGAATTTTAAAGAATAAATCAGCTTAAAGCTTTTGGTAGTTCATTTTCTGACACTGCTGTGCTTTTAGCGTGAAGGTCCTGAACTATTTTATGCAGATCCTGTGCAATTTTACTGAGAAAGTCCAGTTGTTCGGTCAATAGCTGTCCATCAACTGAACTGACATCAGCGCTGTCAAATTGAACACTCGGAATTTCAATGGCCAAAGGAACAAATTCGCTGACGCTATCGTCAGAATGTAGCAGTTGAATCGATTGTTCCAGGGAACTTAATATTTTTCGAATCGTTCGGACGTGATCCTTATTAATATAATTATTGTCCATCTCGTCGATATGGTTCATTAACGTCACCGAAAAAGAGGCGAGGATATGATTGAATATAACGAATTTATTGACTTCCTTGCTGTATTTCTGACGTTTCTTAGGCTCCGTGAGCATGCGCTGGAATGTCGAGCCCATGTTGGCTGTTTCCACGTAGACAGCTTTACGGGTCAGCTTGTAATCTGTAATGGATGGTGGCTGTCCTGCGATTTCTTTCAGTGCCTGGAAGATGTAATTGTAATTGGCAATGAGCAGCTTGCGCATAGATTCTTTGACTTGCATACTTTCCCAGTTTGGAAAAATGATATAACTGGATAAGAAGGCAATCATCCCGCCGATAAAGGTATCTAATATCCGTTCTTTGGTGACATCCAATGTATTGGCGCTCACAAAGCTGAGCATAATTAAAACATAAGGTGTCATAAAAAGTACGGCAATGACATAATTGACGCGGAAAAGACTATATGCTGTAAGAAAAAAGAAGACCAGAAGCACAAACAATATCGTAGGGTCATGAATGGTCAATAGAATGACTGCTCCTATGAGTCCGCCTATTGTTGTGCCGATCAGGCGCTGGATATTTCTTTCTTTTGTGAGTCCAAAGCCTGGTTTTAAGATCACCATGATGGTCAGGAGGATCCAGTATACATTGTTTGTGATATTGGTTACCTCAAACACATAGTAGGTAACCGACATGACGATTGCCATGCGGCAGGCATGCCGAAATATTGTGGATTTTAAGGTTAGATTTTCGCGGAATTTTTTAAAATCAATTGCAGAGCTTTGGACAAAGCGTTTGGCATCATCGATTTCTTTCCGTTTGACATCGTCAGGCTGCAGATGTGAGTAGCCGTAAATATTTTTAATCCGACGGACCAGATCACGCAAATTGATCAAGACCTTGCGCAAAGCAAAGGTACTATATTGATGATTTTTATCCAGCTGGTCAATTTTGGCATGCAGACGGCTGAGATCTGCGTCGAAATCGTACAAAGGTTTTGGTTGTGTATTTGTATTGAGTTGATAGGCTAGATTATCAAGCTCATTGGTATATTTTAAAATGACATTTTTGAAGTCTTCCAAGATACCGGTGGGGCCAAAGCGTTCACTGATGGTATTATAATCATAATGCGCCGCCATACTTTGTTCGAAGAGGTCGACAATGTCGTTAAAAACCAGTGTTAGGTAACGGCCTGCTTTTGTGGTATCCTTGATTGACCGCTTGCTCTGGAATAATACATCGCGTACATTTTCCTGATGCTGATTGACTTCAACTTGTTTGTCAATTAGTTTGAGGTAGTTTTTGTCGTTGTCAATTTTGGCGTCGTAAAAATTTGCTTTCAGTCGTATATATTCGGCAACATACCGGATTGTTTCCGATAGCTCCTGTTCGGCCAAGCGATAGGGGCGTGCCTGGGTAATCGACAGGCTAATGGCGATATACCATAAACCGCCTAAGGTATAAAATCCTAAGTAATTGATGGCTTCAGCCAAAGGGTAGTGGATCTGTACATGGATCAGCATCATCAGGATGCACATTAGTCCGACGTTGGCCGCTCTTCCATTGAACACCGCAAACATGGCGAATATAAAACAGGCAAGGCCAATAAAAACGGCAAGCAGATATACATTTTGATTGACTATATTGGTGAGAATAAAAGTTAAGGTGGTCAACACAGCACCTGCAATCATTCCTTTTCTTCTGTGACTGGGCGCTCCAGGGGTATCTGATAGGCCTACCAGGAGTGCTCCAAGGGAAACAATGGTTCCATTGGTAAATTGTCCGATGGTTGCAAAGATTAAGACAGGCACGATACATCCGATGGTAATTCGGAGTCCATCTGCAAAATATTGGCTGTAGAAAAAACTTTTTATTTCTTGTGTCTGTTTCATAATGTATAGTACAAACTTAGATAAATTGCTTTTCATATTAAAGACAATTGTTCGCGTATGTTTGCTCTTTTTAATAAGGATGATAATGAGACTATTTAACGTATTCAGGCTTATCTGGATAGCCCTTTGATAATGGAACTATAAAAGTAAAGGACGTTGATGTCTATTTTTCCTATGCGTTGCTGTAGGAAAGTTTTAAAAATGAAAATTTACTAAAATCTGTTAATATGTTTATAATGTTTTAGTTGTTTTTTTGATCAATTTATATTTTTTTGTTTGTTTAAATATAATATTGTTATATTTGGAGCCATAGGGTAATTTCAGAGACATTACAAAATTTCAAGAGTCACCTAAACTCTCTTGACCACTTTCAAAGATTTAAATATGAAGCAGAGTAAAAATGAAGCCGTCTTTCAGGACGAGGTATTGACACGCTTTGAGCTTTTTAAAAGTTTGTTTTTAACATTGCCATTTCAACGTGTTAAAGATACGGGTACTTTATTGCCATTTTTTGCAAAGCAATGTGAAAAGGGTGTGGATCAGCATTTAACTCCCGATGAGATCATAAAGAGTTTCTTCGATCAGCATGAGGAATTTTCTTCGGAAGAGCAACGTATTGATTTGTTGTTTCGATTTGTTCAATATATAGAGCGTCAGGTTGTCCTATTCGATGCGATAGAAGACTCTTCTTTTCAGATGGTTGGCCGCGGCGACGACGAGAATGTCCTGGGAGCACTGATTAAAAATGCTGAAGGCAGTGATGATATGCGCCGTAAGATTGTATCGAAACTAAAAGATTTCTCTGTACGTTTGGTATTAACTGCGCATCCGACGCAATTTTATCCAGGACCAGTATTGGGAATTATCAACGATCTTATCGATGCGATCAAGACCAATGATATCCATAGTATCCATCTCTTGCTGCAGCAATTGGGTAAAACACCTTTCATCAATAAAAATAAGCCAACTCCGGTCGATGAGGCCGCGAGCTTAGCTTGGTTTTTAGAAAATGTATTTTATAAAGTTGCTTCCGAAATCCAATCCTTTATCGATGATGAACTGGATGTCGACACAGAAGAAGTAAAGCAATTGATTGAATTGGGCTTTTGGCCAGGGGGGGACCGTGATGGTAATCCAAATGTAAGTGTTGAGAGCACAAAGAAAGTTGCAGCATTGCTTCGTACTATTTTATTTAGATGTTACTATCGGGATTTTCGTATCGTAAGACGACGCATCACGTTTAGAGGTGTGGAGGAGTATATGGAAAACTTGCAGACATTGTTCTACGATAACAGTTTCAATCCCGTCGAACATCCGGCAGACGAAACAGATAACATCATCTCCAATCTAAAAGCGATCAAAAATGTTTTGGAGGAATATCACAATGGACTTTTTGTCGAGATTGTGGATGATTTGCTCCGTAAAGTAATGACTTTTGGCTGCTTCTTTACCACTTTGGATATTAGACAAGACAGCCGCATTTTGAGGGATGCTACCAATTATCTGATTCAACATAACCAGGAAAAGACGGGGATGCCGTTGGATTATCTGGAACTAGGTGAAAATGATAAACAGAAAGCCTTAAAATTCAAGGAACTTGACTTATCTGTAGGGGAGGATGCGGATCCATTGACAAAAGATACATCGGGAGTTATCAAGTTACTTAAGGAGATCCAACGTTCGGGTTCAGAGCGAGCGGCGCAACGTTTTATTATCAGCAACTGTCAGCAGGCCAGTGATATCTTGGGGCTGCGTCAGTTATTCTTGTGGTCGGGATGGAAAAAAGATGCGTTGACGATTGACTTTGTACCTCTATTTGAGACCGTTGATGACTTGACTAGAGCAGCAGACGTGATGAAAACTTTGTACAGTAACAAGGAGTATAAAGCACATTTGAAGCGCAGAGGAAATAAACAGACCATTATGCTGGGCTATTCCGATAGTACAAAAGACGGGGGATATCTGATGGCGAACTGGTCAATCTATCGTGCGAAAATTGAACTTACGGCCATATCGCGGGAATATGATGTTGACCTGGTATTTTTTGACGGTCGTGGTGGACCTCCAGCACGCGGCGGGGGTAAGACACAGCGTTTTTATGCATCTATGGGTAAGGAAATTGCGAACGACCATATCCAGTTAACGATTCAAGGTCAAACAATCAGTAGCCAGTATGGTTCATTGGATACGGCACGCTTTAATATTGAGCAACTCTTACATGCCGGTATTATTTCAGATCTAAAGCAACGAGTGGGCGATACGCTGACAAAACATCAGCAGGAGATCATTGATAAGCTGGCTGAGCTGAGCCATCATAAATTTATGGACCTACGGACGAATGAACTGTTTTTACCGTATCTGGAAACGATGTCGCCATTGAAAGCGTTATCGTCGATTAACATTTCAAGTAGACCTGTTAAGCGTAACTCCGGCCGTGAACTGCGATTGGAAGATCTCCGTGCGATTAGTTTTGTAACTTCATGGAGCCAGCTGAAACAAAATATTCCTGGATTTTATGGTGTCGGAACAGCATTGCAATGGGCTGAAAAAAATAACCTTTGGAAGGATGTGCAGCAGCTATATGTTTCATCTGGATTTTTCCAGACATTGATCGATAACTGTATGATGTCGATGACTAAATCTAATTTTGATATTACGGCATACATGAAAGATGATCCTATTTATGGCGATTTTTGGAAGACACTATATGCGGAGTATCAGATCACGAAGGAATATCTTTTGAAACTTAGCGGAACTTCAAAGTTAATGGAGAACTATCCAGTTGATCGGGAGTCTATTTTAGCACGAGAGGGAATTGTGTTACCGTTATTGGTTATCCAGCATTTTGCTATACGTGCATTGAATTCAGATCAACTGACAGATGCCCAGCGTGAAGATTATTCGAAGTTAATAGCACGCACCATCTTTGGTGTTGTGAATGCGGGAAGAAATGTTGCGTAATTTTTGTTTCTTTTCGACGATAAGGTTTCGGAGAACATATATTTTATCTACTTTTGTATAGTTAACAAAATTGATATGAAGATTAATAAGTTATTTATTGTTGCGGCTTGTGCGGGTACATTATTTGCATCTTGTGGTCAAACAGCTGCAGATAGACAGCGTCAATATGCCAATGCATCCTTAGCAGATGGTGATGCTTTTGGAATGATTAAATTCGTTGGTGAAAATGGAAACTACTTGGTAAATCTTGCCGATGTAGCTGCAAAACAATCTGCTTCAGCAGAAGTAAAGAATGTTGCTGCAAAGATTAAAGAAGCTTACGCAACAGTATTACCTGAATTAGACAATTTAGCGAAGGAATTACATGTTGGCGATGCGCAGCGCGGTGTGCCTGCTTTTCAGCTCCCTGCTTCAATTGGTTCGGATAGCACTGCAGCATTCAACGATAAAGCATTTTTAGCGCTAGTGGTTGAAAAACAAGGTGAGATCAATACGAGATTGTCTCACGAAGAACTCAATACAAACAAAGACGTTATCCACTTTTCAGAAGAGTCTTTGAAAAAAGTGGAAGAGATCTATAAATTAGCTGGCGGTAAAGTTGAGGAACACCATCACTAAGAAATAAGATAAATAACAGTAGAAAGGAGTATTCATTCAGATGGATACTCCTTTTTTATGATTTTCCTGCTAACAGTAAACTTGCAATAATCGTTTGTTATTTGTTAAATTAATGATAACTTAACATTTGTGTAACATAGTTTTTAATTACTGTGTTTATTTTAGCGTAATTTAATGAAATCGTATATAAAGTGAGATACGCCGCAATAGATATAGGCTCCAATGCAGTCCGTCTTTTGATAGCTGACATTATAGGACAAAAAGATCAATATAATTTTAAGAAAAATACACTTCTACGTGTCCCACTCCGTTTGGGGGATGATGCATTTATTCATCAGGAAATTTCACCACGTAAAGCTGAGAGTTTAATCAAGACAATGAAGGCTTTTCGGGAATTGATGGATGTTTATCATGTGGAGGATTATATGGCCTGTGCAACCTCGGCGATGCGTGACGCACGTAATGGAGCAGACATTGTTGCGGAGGTCGAGAAAAACGGAATAAACATCGATATTATAGAAGGAGCAAAGGAAGCTGAGATCATTTATAATAGCCATTGGGATAATAAGATGGAAAAGGATAAAGTTTACCTTTACATCGACGTTGGAGGAGGTAGTACCGAATTATCTTTATTTGCCAATGGTGTTTTGGTTAACTCGAGGTCTTTTAATTTAGGAACGATCCGGATTCTGGACAATCAGGACAAGACCGAGACTTGGGATGAGCTGAAAGAGTGGGTACGAAGTAATACGCATATGTACAAGCAAGTTGTTGGTATCGGTACTGGTGGTAATATCAATAAGCTGGCACGTCTCTCTAATGAGAAATTGGATAAGCCTTTGTCCTATGCCAAATTAAAAGCGGTGTATGAACATTTATCCTCCTTTTCTTTAAAGGAACGCATTATTCTATTGGGCTTAAATGAGGATCGCGCGGATGTAATTATACCAGCGAGTGAGATTTTTCTGACCATTATGAAGCATGGTCGTTTAAAACAAATCATTGTTCCACGCGTCGGGCTTGTTGATGGTGTAATTAGAACCTTGATCAATAGGAATTTAGTAAAATAATGCTGTAAAAAGCGATTTTCGACTTGTAAAAGAGCGAAAAATCTTTATTTTTGTGATACCAAAGGTGAATATGAGCCCAGGTGGCGAAATTGGTAGACGCACCATCTTGAGGGGGTGGCGCTCGTATGGGCGTGGCAGTTCGAATCTGCTCCTGGGCACTTAAGGAGACACTAGTTAATAGTTGTCTCCTTTTTTTATGCTCAAAAATATTATGGGATTAAGATGGTTGGATCTCAATCTGACACAGTCGGATTTTTTGATGGGAAAATCCGGAGAAAGACGTACCATAATGGCGCTTATATATGTACCAAAAATTATCAGTTCCAGTATGGTTCTAGTATTGTTGTAGTATGGTTATAGTACTGTTACCCTAGTAGGCAGTATACTTAACCGGTATCAGATTCATAACTGATAGCCCCTGGCAATTTACTCGTGCAGAATATTATAAAATTTAAATCCTTTTAAAGAAGGTGCTTTATCGCTCTTCAAGTTGTAATCTGAGCAATTGTTAATTTGAGCCAGACTTATAAGTTATAAAATAATTGTAAATCCGTGCAATCTAAAAACAGGTGGTTTCCCATGATGATTAACCCAGACAGTGCAAATAGTTGTATTGCGAATAATAGACTAGTACCCACGGATAATGAATAAAATACTACAAATAATAAATCACCATAAAATTAGTTAAACCTGTTTTTATTTTTACTTCCATATGGTAAAGACATGCCTCGAAAAGCATGTTTATGGTTTAACAAAAAAATAAGAACGATGAAAAAATTAATGATGAGCCTGGTAGCCTTGGCGATGCTATCGACTGCTGCTTCTGCAAAAACAATGGAAAAGGCACCTAAAGAAAATGTCAATGCCAAAACGACGACGTACCGCCTTCCCAAAACCAATACCCTAGTGAAGGTAACTGAGGAGATTATAGAAAGCGAAGGGAAATTGACACGTTGTGTCTTTGTGTTGACTTTCTTGAGTTCAGATGATCTGCATGTGGTCGGCACACATACCTCTGAAACCTATACAAATGGTGGTTGTGGAGATTTCTTTAGGGCGTGTAGGCAATTTTGGCACGTTTAGTTCAGGTAGATATCTGCCCCTCCTCAGTTCGTAAGAAGAGTTTGGGAGTAGCAGTGTTACAAAAGCAAAATAAAAGCGGAGCTTAAACTCCGCTTTTTTCTTATCTGAACCGGATATTTTCTTTCCGTTTCTAAGTCTGAAAGCTGGCCTTTTATACCTGACAAAACTTAGTCTTTTTGCGGTTTGCCCGCTTCTAATGACAATATTCCTTCATGTATTTTTTGGGATCCTCGTGGAATTATTAACTTGACCTGTTGTGTTATGTACCTTTTGTGAGACTCAAAAGAACTGATTCAATTGTAAAAATTTCTCTATTGCTGTAGGATACATGGGAGTAACGTAAAAAAGTGTTATCTTAGATTACTATATTTAATTTATCAGATAAAAAACAGTATTCCCTACTGTTAATTTCAATGTTAAAAATTTAGAAAAAAGAACTTTCATATGCACACTAGAAATGTTTTGCTTCTTATTAGTTCACTTGTATGGCTAAGCTGTACAAAAGATCCGATCGAGCCAAAAGTTGAGCCGCCAGAGGTGGTGCCCACAGATACCACCAAAAATGAGCCTTCGGTTCCCCCAGATAAATACGAAAATCGGAGAATACAATTTCAGATGAGCGAGCTTTTCGCCGATGATAATATTGATGAAAAGGTTTTCCTGGGCGGACTTTGGAGTCTCAAAGACACGCTTGAAGGCCCACGGCTAGAAAGCCTGGAAGCAAAAGCAAAAAAAGTAAAATTCCATTTCTTGTCTTACAACGATTTCTCTGTAGATATGGGATTCTTTGAGCCCAGCTATAAAAATGGCCTTGCTTATGCAAATAAGTTTGAAAAGTCGAAACAGGCAAGCAGTGTGAATTTCTCCTCCAGTACTTTTGAAGATTACGCAGAAATACAGGGATTTCTCGGTAATTCGAAAGATGTGAAAAAGGCATTATCCCTTGTAAAACATGCCGACTCAACGACGATCAGTAAGCAAAATAGTACGCTTCGTATCGGTAAAGTCAATAAGCTTACAATTTATATTGACCACACAGAGTATTTTGATGCTTATCCGGAATCGGAGGTAGCGGCATTAACCCAAGCAGGTTACTCTCCCTATGTGCTTGCTTCGGTGACTTATGGTACCCATATGATTCTGATGGGTGAAACTGATTCAACACGGGCAAGCCTAAATACGGCAATAGACAAAATACTGGAAAACAAAGTACTGGATGATACCGATACCAAAGTCCTGGATTGTAGCAATCTGTTGATTTACTATCGTGGCGGCGGCAAGAACAGTTTTATGCAGTATCCGAAAGGAGCCAAGGCTATTGGAACAGCGCTCCGCGATATGCTCCTTTATGTGAGTCAGACGGAAAATATCTTTAATTATCCACTTACGTATGACTTCATGAGCCTGAAGGACTATAGCACGCTGCGGTATTACAATATATTTGACATTCGGGTCAAAAAGCAAAAATAAACCGAGACGAGATCATACTGACGCTATTTTAAATCGCTCATATTCGCGATTTTCGCTCAGACTCCGTCGCGATAAAACATAAAAACGGCATCTTGATCAAGATGCCGTTTTTATGTTTCAATAAACTTTTGACCCAGAGCTTTTTAAGCTATTTGGCCGGTTATAATCAAGCTATTTCGTTTCACTGATCTCTTTTAAAGCTTCTAAGGCTTTTGGCCAAGCTTCATCAAAGTAATTGATGTACTCGTCACTTGTATCGACATCTACTTTCAATAAAGTTTGACCGTCAATTTCTGTAAAAGAATAGTTTTCTAATGCCCCGGCCCAATCCTCGACCGTTGGTCCGGAGAGTACTTCCTGGTCCTTATCTAAAATACCAAGATGCCGAATGGAAACATATGAATTGGGAATGTATTCGGCAATCTCTGCAACCATTCCTCCTTTCTCGCCATTCTCATTAACGCCTGTAAAATAGATTTTTTGTCCTTTGTCCCAAATGCCTTCAAAATCCGAACTTGGATCAAAGGCGCTGGTCCATTGTTTATAGGTTTCTTTACCAAGCATTGTTTTAAAAACGTTAGCTACAGGAGCATTAATTTTAATTTGGTAGGTCAACTTCTTCATCATTTTATTGTTTTGGAAAATTGGGATCTGCTTTTATTTCAGCGATCTGTTTGGTATGACGTGCACTATGCGCCGCAATAAACATCAGCGCTTGGTAACCATCAATGGGACCGGTAGGAGAGTCGCTGACATGATTTCTGAGATCTTCTGCATCTGCTTTTTTGATATAATCGAGTACTGGCTGACGTGCAGCGGTAAAATCAGCCAGTGCTGTTTTTACATCTTTATAAATACCCTCTGGCTGGAGCTCTTTTGGTGCCTGATATTTGTGGCTCCGGTCTGTAAGGGCATTTTTGAGATTGTCATCTGTCAACTTGATCTCCTTTCTTCTTTCAGGTTGTGGATCTTGATCCAGCCCCTTTTTAGCCATATCAAATATCATTCGTTCTGAACGTATAATATGCTCCAGGCATTGGCTGATAGACCATTTGTCAGGTGCTGGTTTAAATTGAAGCTGCGCTTCACTTAGGCCGGCAACTTGCTTTTCAAGCTCCGCAGTTGTTTCGTTAAAGTATTGCAGCAGCGAGTCGGTTCCCACCTGGGCGTTCCTTGAAACCTGTTTTTTTAGTGGAAGAGCGTTGTTGTGCGCTAGCAATAAGGGTGATTTAGCTGACGATGTGGCCAGCGAAGCAGTTGCTATACTTGCAATTGCTATCATGTTCATAATTAGATTCATAGTTTAATATCAATAAGAGTCGTAAAAATAAATGTCACTATTTCTTTACAATTATAA
>JALAGS010000055.1 GCA_022712315.1 Sphingobacterium sp.
ATACTACATATTCTTATTTATTCGCTCCTGTGAGATGAGGAATGGACCATTATTCCATCAGTTTCCTGTATTTACCCCAGTTTTCAAATACGACCCATAGCCAAATAATGAAAAGTACCGCCCAGATGATTAATCCCATCTGGCTATAGAAAATCATATTATGGGTAAAAATGCCAATGAGTATCGGAAAGATAACCAATGCACCTAAAGTCCTTGTCTTTGGAAAAATAAACAATAAGCCACCCAGGAGTTCGATAATTCCGACCAGCGGCATTAGCCATTTTATCGTGGCAAAAGCTTCAAATACTTTTTTCATGTCCATATCCATTGGCGGCGTAGGCATATAATGAAAAAGTTTATCCAGCCCCGCATTGATGAATAGCAAAGCAAATAAAATGCAAAGTATATTTTTTAAGATCTTCATAACGGTCAATTTAAAATGATTATTTTACAGTTATTGTTGTAGGTGGATCAGTGCTGTTATCTTCTTTGTCTTCTTCGTCTTTGTTTGTATTTCGTTCTACGGTGATCGTACATTCTGTAAGCAATGCTGCTACAGCGCCAATTGCGGCAAAGACAGGTGCTAAGATCAAGCCTATTGCACCTATAGTGACAGGAAAGCTCATAATTTCTTTGCCATGTTTGTCCGAAATGCTGATTTTGCTAACGTTGCCCTCAGCAATGATTTCTTTGATCTTCTGTAAAAGGTTTTCACCGTTAATCTGAAATGTTTCTTTGAATCCCATAATGATATAATTTAAGTTCGCTTTAAGTTTGCTCTTATAAAGTTATTCATTTTTTTACAGGAATTTATAAAGTAATCACATTGTCTGTTGCTGAGCAATTATAAACCAAAATTTTCTTGTATCGCCTGTTGAGTATTTCGGATAAATCCGATCCAGGGTGGGTACAACCGGGAACCAAGTTCGCTATTTATAGGGTACTTCATCATAACTTCTTCGGGTATTAGACGGTATTTGTCCGGTCACTACCGAAGAAGCACCGAAGAAGCACCGAACAAGTACCGAACAAGCACCGAAGGATCTCAGAACATAATCCCGAGTTAACCATAAAAAAAGTCCCGTGCATTGCACGGGACTTTTAAAAGATTTATTGAATAGGTCTTAACCTAATGCTACTAAGCTTTCTTGAAGAATTTTAATCTTTGCTTCGGCATCTGCTTTTTTACTTTTTTCGTTTTCAACAATTTCAGGTTTAGCATTTTGCACAAACCGCTCATTGGAAAGCTTTTTGTCCACAGATACAAGGAAACCTTTTAGGTATTCCAATTCTTTCTCGATACGTTCACGCTCGGCATCTACATCAATATTATTCTCCAGCGTAACATAACATTCGTCTTTGCCTGCAAGGAAGCTTATTGCACTTGCTACTTTCTCCGAAACAAAAGTTACGCCTTCCAAGTTTGCAATCTTGGTAATGATATCAATATATTGCGCTAAATTGATGTTCGACTGTTGATTGATCGCCAAAGGCAATGCAACCTTGGGGGAAATACCTTTAGAATTACGAATATTACGAACTTCCGAAATGATCTGTTGAGCGATCGCGAAATCTTTTATTAACTGTTCGTCAAACTCCTCCGCCGTAGGATAAGAGGCTACGATAATGCAATCTTTCTCGTCTTTTACTCCAAACAATTCGTCATGCCATAATTCTTCGGTCAGGAAAGGCATGAACGGGTGTACCAGCGTGAGAATGCGCTGGAAGAAAGATTTGACCGTTTCTAAAGTTTCTGCAGAGATAGGAGAACCATAAGCCGGTTTAACCAATTCAAGATACCATGCACAGAAGTCGTCCCATACCAATTTGTAGGTTGTCATGAGTGCATCCGACAAACGATAGTGTTTGAAGTTTTCCTCGATATCGACCAGGGCTTGATTTAATCTTGCTTCAAACCAGGATGCCGCTATTTTATCCGAGTCAGAAGCTGCAGCAGTTGTAATTTCCCAACCTTTTACCAAACGGAAGGCATTCCAGATCTTGTTTGCAAAATTACGGCCCTGTACACAAAGTTCAACGTCAAAAGGAAGGTCGTTACCTGCTGGAGCAGTCAGCAACATGCCCATTCTTGTGGCATCGGCACCGTATTCATTCATCAGATCAATTGGATCAGGTGAATTACCCAGTGATTTGGACATTTTACGGCCCAGTTTATCACGTACAATACCGGTGAAATAAACATTTTCAAAAGGTAATTGTCCGCGGAATTCATAGCCCGATACGATCATGCGTGCCACCCAAAAGAATATGATATCTGGAGCGGTCACCAAATCTTGCGTCGGGTAGTAATAGTTGATTTCAGCATTCTCAGGTTCATTGATGCCATTAAATACGGAGATTGGCCATAACCATGCCGAGAACCAAGTGTCCAGGACATCTTCATCTTGACGAAGATCCGCTGCCTGAAGATTTGCATTACCTGATTTTTCTTGCGCTAATACAAGTGCTTCTTCAATTGTTTGTGCAACGACAAAGTCTTCGTTACCATCGCCATAGAAATAAGCTGGTATTTGATGTCCCCACCACAATTGTCTTGAGATGTTCCAGTCTGTCACATTCTCCATCCAGTTGCGGTAAATATTTTTGAATTTTGTCGGATGAAACTTAATCGTATCGTCCATGACATTATCCAATGCTGGTTTTGCCAGGTCTTCCATTTTAAGGAACCACTGATTGGAGATTTTTGGCTCAATGACAGCACCGGTTCGTTCCGAAGTACCAACATTATTGGTGTAGTTTTCAACTTTTTCCAATAATCCTTTTTCCTCAAGCTCTTTCTCAATCTCTTTGCGCACTTTAAAACGATCCATACCTGCATAGTGCAGGCCATTGTCATTTAGCTTTGCTTCGTCCGTGAAGATGTCCACAAATTCCAGATTGTGTTTTTTGCCTAAAGCATAGTCATTCACATCATGCGCCGGCGTTACTTTAAGGCATCCGGTACCAAATTCCAGATCAACATACTCATCTTCAATGATGTTTACTTTTCTTCCAACGATAGGCACAATGACTTGTTTTCCTTTCAGCCATGTGTAGCGCTCATCGTTTGGATTAATACATACAGCTGTATCACCAAAAATGGTCTCAGGACGGGTTGTCGCCACTACAATGTATTGGTCTGTTCCTTCAACCTGATATTTTAGGTGGTATAATTTGCCGTTTTTCTCTTTATAAATAACTTCTTCGTCGGAGATATTTGTTTTTGCTTCAGGGTCCCAATTAACCATGCGGTAACCATGATAGATCAATCCTTTATTGTACAGATCTACAAATACACGGATAACAGATTGGTATAATTCCGGATCCATGGTAAAACGTGTACGATCCCAGTCACAGGAAGCGCCAAGTTTTTCGAGTTGTTTTAGAATAATACCACCGTATTTTTCCTTCCATTCCCAAGCATGTTTCAAGAAATCTTCACGCGATAACGATCGTTTGTCAATTCCCTGTTCCTTCAACATAGCGACGACTTTAGCTTCAGTGGCGATAGAGGCGTGGTCGGTCCCCGGTACCCAGCAGGCGTTTTTCCCCTGCATACGTGCCCGGCGAATCAAAACGTCTTGAATGGTATTGTTTAGCATATGCCCCATGTGCAATACTCCAGTGACATTCGGAGGAGGCATCACAATCGTGTAAGGTTCACGTTCGTCAGGGGTGGAACGGAAAAATCCATTCGCTTTCCAATAGCTGTACCATTTTTCTTCAGCTTCTTTTGGATTGTAAGTTTTCGCTATGCTCATTTTAAATTTTTGTATTCAAACTTTTTAGGAACACAAAAGTAAGGAATTCTATGTTATTTTCCTTAGTTATCCGCTTATCTTGTTCTCAAACAAAAAGAGGCTATGAATAAAGGCTAAACTAGAGGTTTAATGAGGGGGCGTCCTAGGCATAAGTGGAGGTTATTGCAGCTACTTAAAGCATAACGTAGGAT
>JALAGS010000056.1 GCA_022712315.1 Sphingobacterium sp.
GGAAGATAAGAGATTCGAGAAATTAAAATTAATGACTATGACAACAAAGAAAAGTGCAAAGAATACCGTGAATAGTCCGATCACCCCAGGTTTAAAAACCAAAGAAGAAATCGTGAACAACTGGCTTCCCCGTTATACCGGAAGACCTTTGGAAGAGTTTGGAGAATATATCCTTTTAACGAACTTTTCGAAATATATCCATCTGTTTTCTGAAATGCATGATAATGCGCCTATTTACGGGGAAGACAAACCGATGCAATCCGTTACTGCCGGAGGCATCACCATTATCAATTTCGGGATGGGAAGCCCTATGGCCGCAACCATTATGGATCTTCTATCGGCAATTGCCCCAAAAGCAGTCCTATTTTTAGGGAAGACCGGTGGTATCAAGAAAAAGATTCCTGTAGGGGAATTGATTCTACCCATTGCGGCCATCCGCGGCGAAGGGACGTCCAATGACTACTTTCCACCAGAAGTACCTTCATTGCCAGCCTTCGCTATGCAAAAGGCGATCTCCACCACGATCCGTGACCACCAACGTGACTACTGGACAGGAACGGTATACACAACCAACAGACGGGTTTGGGAGCATGACAAAGCTTTCAAGAAGTATTTAAAATCAATCCGCGCCATGTGTGTTGATATGGAAACGGCGACGATATTCAGTGTCGGCTTTGCCAATAAGATTCCAACAGGCGCTTTATTGCTGGTTTCAGATCAACCTATGGTTCCAGAAGGCGTTAAAACTTCAGTCAGTGACGTCACTGTGACTGCAAAATATGTAGAAGCACACATCAGCATTGGTATCGATGCTTTAAAACAGCTTATCAATAACGGATTGACCGTTAAACACCTTAAATTTTAAGGTATTTAAGCGACCACATCATATTTTCCTCCTAACGGAAAATATGATGTATCCCTCCCCATAAAACAATAACTATCAAACATTTAAAACTATTAAACATTATTTTTGATTAATAATTGAACAACTATTAACTAATGTTTGAGATGTTAACAAATGTTAATCTTCACAATAATTAAACGATTTGACGTTTATATTGTAATATTCATATTACACAACACATATATCGTAAAAATTAATCAAGCATTGTGAAGAAAAAAACATTATCTATTTTTAAAGTATCCGTATTGATTTGTTCAGCCTTAGCCACTCAGGTAAGTTGTTCTTCAAGTTCTTCAAAAGAAAATAAAACCAATGAGAAAACCGTAGCCTTACCAGTTTATACTGTCACTAAATCAGATGCGACCACGATCAAAGATTATTTAGGGACCATAGAAGGTAAAGTAAATGTCGAAGTTCGCCCGCAGGTCGAAGGACTGCTGCAGGAAATTTACGTTGATGAAGGCTCTTTTGTACAAAAAGGTCAAAAGTTATTCAAAGTAGACCCCTCTACTTATCAGGAAAATCTCAATAACATGGTGGCTACGGAACAGGTTGCGAGAGCCAAACTTAAAAATGCGCAGCTCGAAGTCGACCGATTGAAGCCACTGGTTCAAAACGACGTTATTTCGGATGTCAGACTGGCTTCGGCCAAATCAGACTATCAGGTAGCCAAAGCAACGCTAGATCAGGCCATCGCCGCTGTGCGTTCGGCTCAGATCAGTAAGGATTTTACAGTGATCACGGCGCCGGTAAGCGGTTATATCGGACGGATTCCAAAACGTATTGGAAATCTGGTCTCAAAAGGTGATAAAGAGCCCCTCACCTATCTCTCGGATATTCAGGAAGTGTATGTTTATTTCTCCATGAATGAATCTGATTTCCTTTATTTTTCCAAAGCGCAGGCAAAAAAAGACAGTTTAGAGGGAAAAAAATACAACCAGAATCAGAAACTTGTGTTTCCCGAAGTAACGCTAGTCCTTGCAGATGGCGAAGAATATGCAAAGAAAGGGATTGTCGACGCCGTAAATGGTCAGATCAACCGTACGACGGGAGCAATCTCTTTGCGCGCAACTTTTCAAAACCACGATAATATACTTCGATCTGGAAGCAGTGGTACCCTTAAAATTGCCGAAGTAAAAAAAGATGTTCTCCAAATCCCTCAGATCGCTGTTAATGAGCTGCAGGATAAAACCTTTGTCTATATACTGGATAAAAACAACAAGGCACAGAAACGAAATATCCAGCTTACCGGCAAAAGTAAAAACAACTATATCGTTTACTCAGGACTACAGGAAAACGATCGTGTTATTACCAGTGGATTTGACAAACTGACTGACGGTTCACCAGTAACCCCGATTTTACAAAAATAATTATTGATCATTTTTGCAGGCTGCACAGTGCATGGTATACCATGCACTGAAAGCAGTATGTTTAAAATTCTATCTATATGCTAAAAACATTTATAAATAGGCCCGTTTTAGCCACTGTGGTCTCCATTATACTGGTTATCCTGGGTTTGGTCGGGCTAAAACTGCTTCCCGTATCACGCTTTCCAGAAATTGCACCGCCGAGTGTGCTTGTTTCACTGAGTTATCCGGGAGCGAATGCCGAGACCGTAGCAAAAAGTGTTCTGCTCCCGATTGAAGAAGCCATCAATGGTGTGGAAGATATGACTTACATCAAGTCATCTGCTTCCAATTCAGGATCTGGAAGCGTATCCGTTTATTTTAAAACAGGTACCAACCCGGATATTGCCTCCGTCAATGTACAAACACGGATTTCCAAAGCGATCAGTTCCATTCCCCCGGAAGTAAACGAAGCCGGCATCACGGTTATGCCACGGCAAACCGGTGTCATCATGACCATCAATCTCTATTCCGATCATCAGGATAGCGCCTATGATGAAACCTTTCTGCAGGCCTATGCACAGATCAATCTGATGCGACCTTTGTTACGTGTAGATGGAGTTGCGCAGGTTTCGCGTTTAGGAGCACGGGATTATGCCATGCGGCTCTGGCTGAACCCCGAGAAACTGGCCCTTTACAACCTTGTTCCGCAGGATGTGACCAATGCCATAAAAGATCAAAATTTTGAAATTGCCCCCGGTAAATTTGGGGAAACTTCGGATGAAGCTTTCGAAACGGTGATACGTCACAAAGGACGCTTTACCACACCGGAGGAATTCCAAAGTATCGTGATCAAAACAAACAACGACGGTTCGGTACTTTATTTAAAGGATGTGGCGCGGGTAGAGTTTGGTGCGACAAATCTAAGCAGCGATAACAAGGTAAATGGACATCCCGGACTTACACTCAATCTGACACAGACCAGTGGCTCCAATGCCCATGATATTGATATTGCTGTCAGAAAGGTTCTTGAAGAACAATCGAAAACATTTCCAAAAGGCATACACTACGAGGTGACTTATTCTGTACGCGATCAGATCGATGAATCGATCAACCAGGTTGAACATACACTTTTTGAAGCTTTTATTCTGGTATTTGTTATTGTATTTATCTTCCTTCAGGATTTCAGATCCACTTTGATTCCAGCAATTGCAATCCCTGTTTCACTTGTAGGGACTTTTTTCTTTCTCCAACTCTTTGGATTTTCACTCAATGTCCTGACGATGTTTGCCCTGGTCCTGGCCATTGGTATCGTGGTGGATGATGCAATTGTTGTCGTCGAGGCCATCCATGAAAAAATGCACAGTACGGGATTGAAACCCAGAGCGGCTACATTGTCGACGATGTCGGAAATTACAGGCGCGATCCTTTCCATTACCATGGTCATGGCAGCTGTATTTTTGCCTGTCGGATTTATGGAAGGACCAGCAGGTATCTTTTACAGGCAGTTTGCATACACATTGGCTACAGCGATTCTGATTTCAGCGCTCAATGCCCTGACATTAAGTCCAGCCTTATGCGCACTCCTGCTTAAAGCACCAAACCATCAAGCACATCAGAAGACCGGTAAAATAAACCAATTTAAAGAACGTTTCTTTAAAGCATTCAATACTTCTTTTGATCGCCTAACTGCCCGCTATGTCTCCATTGTAGAAATACTGATAAAAAATAAAAAAATAGCCTGGGCAGGCTTACTTTTAATTACGGCACTTGGCGTTCTGTTTATGATTAAAACACCCAAAAGTTTTATTCCGACAGAAGATGACGGGTTTATCACCTACAATATTGCCCTCCCTCCCGGCGCGTCATTGAGCCGGACAACTGAAGTTCTTCACCGTGCGGACAGCATTTTAAAGAAAAGACAGGATATTAATGGGATGACAACTGTTTCAGGGTTCAATGCACTGGATGGAAGTTCAAGTCCGGCTTTTGCCGCGGGCTACATCACCCTAAAACCCCATGCAAAACGTGAACACATCAAAAATATCAATGCTTTTATGGATACTATCAGAAATGATCTATCCCAGATCAATGAAGCGACCTTTACGGTATTCCCGCGGCCTACCGTACAGGGTTTTGGAGACTTTGCCGGAATTGAAATGGTTCTTCAGGATCGGATGGGTGGTGATATCAGGGATTTTAACACGATTGCTGATACATTTATCAACCAGCTCAATACACTGCCTGAAATACGCAGTGCTTACACGAGTTTCAAATCCAACTTCCCACAATATGAAGTAAATATAGACGCCGTCAAAGCTAAATCACTGGGCGTTGAGATCAAAGATCTCATGTCGACAATCCGATCGTACTTTGCACGTGTACAGGCGAGTGATTTCAATAGGTTTGGTCGTCAGTATCGCGTTTACGTACAATCAGATTTTGATTTCCGCAAAGATCCTGAATCCTTCAATTCTATTTTTGTTCGCAACAACAAGGGCGAAATGGTTCCGATCAATACGATATTAACCTTGGAAAAAACGGTAGGTCCAGAAACCATTACACGTTATAATCTGTACAATGCAATTGCTGTAAATATTACACCCGCAGAAGGCTATAGTACAGATGATGCTATGCAGGCCATCCAAAAATTGGCCGACAATAAACTTCCTGGCAATTACGGTTTTGAATGGACGGGCATGAGTTATGAAGAAAGTCAATCAGGTTCACAGACCATTTTGATTTTTTTGCTGAGTATTCTGTTCGTCTACTTTCTGCTTTCCGCCCAATACGAAAGCTATATCCTTCCCTGGGCAGTGCTATTGTCTATACCGGTTGGGCTGATCGGGGTTTTCTCCGTGATCAACCTTGTTGGACTTCAAAACAACATTTATGTTCAGGTTGGACTCATAATGCTTATTGGGCTCCTAGCCAAAAACGCGATTCTAATTGTGGAATTTGCTGTTCAGGAACGTAAAAATGGCAAGAGTATTGTCGAGGCAGCCATTAGCGGCTCCAAACTGCGGTTAAGACCAATCTTGATGACCAGTTTAGCATTTGTTGCCGGACTGGTACCCCTGATGTGGACGGTAGGACCGTCGGCCATCGGTAACCATTCGATTAGTTTCAGCGCCGCCGGAGGCATGCTCTTTGGTGTGGCATTCGGCATCTTTATCATCCCTGTACTCTTTGTCGTATTTAAAGGTCTGGATGAAAAACTACATGATAAACTAGCTAAAGAAGAGGAAGAATAATGAAAAACATAAAAAGATACCTTTCGGGAATATGTATCATATTAAGTCTATTAGGCATGATGAATGCGTGTAAGGTCGGCAAAGATTATGTGCAGCCCAAACTCAAACTTCCGGAAAACTTTCGTGGCGACACTTTAGATTACTTTGGAGATACCGCAAGCATGGGGCTGATTCATTGGAAATCTTTCTTTCATGATCCCACATTAA
The DNA here is from genome assembly GCA_022712315.1 of Sphingobacterium sp. Lineage (GTDB taxonomy): Bacteria > Bacteroidota > Bacteroidia > Sphingobacteriales > Sphingobacteriaceae > Sphingobacterium. The sequence continues at coordinate 5,712 of JALAGS010000056.1, forward strand.
AATTATTGATTGATTCTGCCCTGGCAAACAATTTTGAGATGAAGACAGCATTGCTCAACCTACAGATTTCAAACCGGGTTTTAGCACAGAATAAGGCTAATTATTTGCCTAGCGTCAATGCAACGATTGCCAATGGAAACCGTACCTGGCGATCGAAGGATTTTGGCAGCGGCCCCCTGACCAAATACTATGACCACAAAGGTGAAAAAGCCCCCCAAAATATGTTCGTCTACCAGTCGATGTTTGGTTCAGACATTAACTTTAGCTGGGAAATAGATATCTGGAAGAAGATAGGAAGCAAACAAGAACAGCTCCTAGCCGAGTATCTGGATACACAGGAAGCAAAAAATGCGATACAGACCTCTATCATAACTTCGGTAGCAAAAGGTTACTTCAATCTTCTGATGCTGGATGCTAAAATAGAAGTCGCCAAACGTAACGTTCAGTTAAACGACAGTACGTTACGCATGATCAAGCTGCAATATGAAGCCGGCGAGATTACAGCCTTAGCGATCCAGCAAACACAATCACAGCGTCTGCTCGCGGCTTCCCTCGTGCCCGAACTTGAAAAAGAAATTGTCATCCAGGAAAATGCACTTCAGACACTCACCGGAAAATTGCCCGATAGCATTAAAAGAAGCACTTCTTACGAACATCTCTTCGCGGAGAGCAAAGACATCTCGCTAGGTTCGCCGATCGAGATCGTCCGCAATAGACCGGATATCCGATCATCTGAATTTCAATTGATGGCGGCCAATGCCAATGCCAACATCCAGCAGGCCATGCGTTATCCATCGTTAACTGTTGGTGGTGTTTTAGGAGTCAACAGCATGCTACCCAAAAATTGGTTTAATATCCCCGGCGCATTGCTCGGTGGTATAACCGGTAATTTAACCACACCTATTTTTAAAAACAAAACATTGAAAACACAGTATGAGGTAGCCAAATTGGAACGTGATAAAGCCGAAATCCAGCTGCAGCAGAAAGTCGTCGAGGCCGTTGCTGAGGTATCCAATGCGGTGGTCACAGTTGACAAACAACGGGAACAGCTATCTTTGGCAAAAGAAAGAGTCGATAATGCACATTTGGCAGTCAAGAATGCAGGCCTCCTGTTTAAAAGCGGATATGCAACTTATTTAGAGGTCATTACGGCACAAAGCAATGCCCTCAACAGTGACCTAGATCTCGTCGAGTTAAGGCAGCAGCATTTAGATGCATTTGTGGATCTATACCGGGCACTCGGCGGAGGTTGGAGATAAGGATTTAAAACTTTATTTTTGCAGTATGACGCCAGAAGAATTACAACAGTATTTTCAATCCAAAGATTTGCCTGAAACGCTAGAAATACAGCAAGACATGCAAGTATTCGACGTGCAGCGTTTCTTGCGCACAAGTTTTATCCACGTTGGATTATGGAAGAAAGATTTAAGCAAATGTCCATCCTGGATTAGACTTTTGAAATTCAAGGATGCTTTAGAAAATAAAGAGGAAGCCTAACTACAGTTAGGCTTCCTCTTTATTTTTATCTTTATGCCTTTGGAGCAAGGCGTTTCATTAATAAAGGCATCTGTTCCTTTGAAAAAATTTCCTCAGCTCCTGCATCCCGCAGTTCCATCCGTTCATTTTCATCACTGCTCGATGTTAGCCCAAATATTCTAATGGATGGGAATCTTTCTTTCACAATTTTTGCAGTTTCTATTCCGTTTAATACGGGCATATGCAGATCTAGTATACATATTTCAGGAAGTTCATGCTCATTCTCACCGAGGTAGTCGATTAAATCCCTGCCGTTAGAAGCACAATAAACCAAATCCAATAAATGCGACTGAGCCATAGCTCGCATCAACACATGATGAATCATCGCATCATCTGCGTAGACAACCGTACATTTATTTTTGGTATCCATTTGAAAAAGCTATCATTTACTAATTATAAAAACAATATTATATAAATATGTAATAAAATAAAAAATATAGAAAA
>JALAGS010000057.1 GCA_022712315.1 Sphingobacterium sp.
GGGCACGTCGGATTGCCAAAAAGTATCTATTGTTTGTCTTGCTCAACAGTTTAAACCTTTGATGGATAAAAATATCATGCACAAAAAAATATGCCATACCATATAACATAATACCCAAGCCAATAAAAAACAGATAATTATAATCTTTCAGAGAACCAAAATACATTAGGGCGATCGTAGGCAAAGCAAAGATGACAAAGAAATAATCATTTTTTTCTAAAAAACCATCGTTGCTGTGATCATGATGGTCTCGATGCAATATCCATAGAAAACCATGCATAATATATTTGTGAATCAACCAAGTAGCACCTTCCATGGCAATAAAAGTGATCAGTACAATAATAAAATTCATATGCTGTCTGCTGATAAATTTATAAATAGGCCACTTTATAACGCAAATAGCTTTTAAATGCCACATAAGCCTTTTCGGTATTGGGAATCCGTATCCGCTTTTCTAAAATTTCTTTTGAAGATTTCTTACGGATCTTCGCGAATAGTGAAAGATAGTATTTATAGGCTAGATAAACCCCAAATCTCGCCGATGCTGGCAATTTTTTTATCCCCAAAAGTGCTTCTTTAAATTCCTGTTGGATTTCTTCCTCAATTTGACTTTTTAGTGTATTGTCAAACACAGCCATATCCAAATTTGGAAAGTAAGTACGGCCAAGGATCTGGTAATCGTCCTTGAGATCCCGCAAAAAGTTTATTTTCTGGAACGCAGATCCCAATTTCATTGCATAAGGTTTCAATTCTTCATAGCGCTGCCTATTTCCTTCAGTAAAGACCTGTAAACACATGAGTCCGACCACTTCAGCTGAACCATAAATATACTCTTTATAAAGTTCCGAACTATAATTCACCTTTTTCAAGTCCATTTCCATGCTATGGAGAAATTGACGGATGAGATCAATGTCGATTCGATATTTCCTTACAGTTTCCTGAAAGGATTGCAAGATTGGATTCAGCGAAATCCCTTCTTCGAGGGCATGATTTGTCTCCAGGTATAATCTGGCCAATAACCGTTGCCTATCATAACCATGAAAACTATCTACGATCTCGTCTGCGAGTCTAACATACCCATAAATTGCATATATACTAGCGCGAATGCTAGGCTTAAGGGCTAAAATACCAAGCGAAAAACTCGTACTATATTTTTCGGTCGTTTTTTTGCTCACTTCATAAGCGAGTTCATCAAATAGCTGTTTCATGGCCTTATGGATTATAATTTAATTTAATGGCTTCCTGGGCGACTAGTTTTCCAGATATAATAGACGGTGGCACACCTGGTCCGGGTACCGTCAGCTGCCCTGTATAAAAAAGATTGTGCACTTTTTTATTTCTGATTTTGGGTTTCCAGACAGCAGTCTGTTTTAATGTATTTGCCAGACCATATGCATTTCCGCCATAGGCGTTATAATCGATGGCAAAATCACTGACACAGTAACTTCGTTTAAAAACGATCTGTTCATACAGGTCTTTTGTTCCAGTTTGTTTTTCAAGACGTTTTAACATCTGCTTCAGATAATCCTCCCGCGTCTCCTCTCGGTCCACAATATTCGTTGCCAATGGCATCAGTAGAAAAAGATTCTCCTGATTTTCCGGGGCAACATCCGGGTCTGTTTTCGAAGGGCAGCATACATAAAATAGCGGATTTTGAGGCCATTTTTTTTCACCATAGATGCAATCGATATGGTCATCCAGATCGTGTTCAAAGAAGAGCGTATGATGTCTCAAGTTAGGAACCCCTGATCTCATACCGAGATAATAAATCAAACTGGAAGGGGCAAATGTCCTGCTCTCCCAATAAGCATCATCGTAGTTTCTCAGTTCCTTAGGCAAGAGCGTTTCGACATGATGGTAATCGGCTGAGGCAACAATAAGATCAAATGGCATGCTTTTGCCATTAACTGTAATCGAAGTGACTGTGTTTTTTTCGATCTCAAATTCATCAACATTATGGTTAAAATAAAATTTTGCCCCCTGCTTTTTAGCGACTTGCTGCATCGCCAGCACCAGCTGATAAAATCCGCCTTTGGGATAATGAGTCCCTAAGGCATAGCCGCCATAGTTCATCAAGCTGTATAATGCGGGAATATCTTTGGGTGAAGCACCTAAAAAAATGACAGGAAATTCCATCAGTGTCCGGAGTCTTTTGTCCTTAAAATAATGTGCCACATAGGATCTGAAATTGGAAAGTAAATCCAATCTAAAGGCACTCAAAGCTATTTTCGGTGATAAAAATTCACGCCAATTGTGACATGGTTTGTACACAAAATCACGCATTCCTACTTCATATTTAAATTTGGCCGCTTCCATAAATTTATCCAACTGCTTTGCAGCCCCCTCTTCAATGGATTCGAATAATTGTCTCAGATCCTCATAGCAGGAGGGAACACTAATTTTCCCAGTAGCAAAGATCATCTCGAATTGTGGATTCAACGAGACAAGCTCGAAAAAATGGACAGCGCTGTAGCCAAAATCCGAAAAGTACGACTCAATGATATCGGGCATCCAATACCAGCTAGGTCCCATGTCAAACTTGAACCCCTCTGAAGTCGAAAATTGCCTCGCCCGCCCACCAGGCTGCCCATGTTTCTCAAAAACATGCACATCATAGCCCGCTTTTGCCATATAAGACGCCGCCGAAAGGCCTGAAAAACCGGCACCGATGATCGCAACTTTCTTTCTCATTTTCCGTTCCATTTTAGCTTCCCGCATGGTTGACCGATACGAGTCCATTATTCACCTGATTCATTATTTTACTTTAATCTCTTCCAACAACTTTTCCGGAGCAATATTTCTCTCATAAATGACCTGATGAAAATTGCTCATTTTATTTAACAAGCCAATGAGCTCTATTTTCTCCGCATGGGTAAGATCGGCTGAAACAATCTTGGTAGCATGACGTATCTTTTCCATTTGTCCATCCAAAGCTGCTAATCCCTTTTCGGTGATATTGATCAGCTTACTACGTTTGTCGAATTCAGAATCATGCTGTGCAATCCAGTCCTGCTTGATCAGCCTATTAATGATCGCCATACCAACAGGTTTCTCATGAATGTTCCTTTTGATCAGTTCCATCTTCGTCATCTCACCAAATGATCTCAATGTAATCAGATAGATAAATTCCTCTTGTGTAGAAAAGTCAGATCCACTTATTGCTGCCTTCGAGTAGCTCTTCGCAAACCTATTCATATGTACAAGTAAGGTACTTATTACACTCTCCGGACTACGCCCTTTTTCTTTACCTTCCCAATCCGGCTCTATTGATTCGCCCAATAACTCATCTGCTATCCAGGTTTTAAACCCTTCCACATCATCCGTGTACCTCTTTTCCGAATTTTCATCTTCAAACTGCTCAACTAAGCTGAGTATCTCTTTCAAAAGTCTATACTTCATAATGCTAAATTAAAACATAAATATACTATTAATAGTTTTAATTATTTTAAAAAAGCTAAAAAATAGAATAAAATTATACTTTAAAAAATAAAACAACTGTTTAACCTAGTTTGGATGAAATATCCGGCTACTATTCCAACATTTGTATAAAGAAATAGAAGCCGGATTTATTTAATATGGCGTTAATTTTCGCCGTGATAGAGATCGGAAAATATCTTTGACAGTTTAGCCGGTTCCTCTCTCCATGCAGCATACATCCCCTGCCCCATTTCGTCCGGAATGATATCAAGTTTCCCTAAAGCTATACTTTCTAATATTTTTATCGCAATACTGTCTGGATCTGGCATATTCCAATCACTTCCCTTATTCATATCGGTGTCAATAGCTCCTGGATTAACAGCATATACAGACACATCTTTTTTAGCCAATTCGATTCGCACAGACTGCGTGGCAGAATAAAGAGCTGCTTTAGAAGCCGCGTATCCAGCAATAGAAGGTAAAGGGGAATAAGCAGCAATCGAAACAATATTAATCAGGATAGATGGCTTATTCCTGATCAAAATCGGAGCAAATGCGCGCATCATTTTTATTGTCCCAAAATAATTTACCTTCAAGTCGTTTTCCATGCCTATTAGGCTTCCTTCAAGCACGTTTCCCTGGTTTATGGTCCCTGCATTATTAATCAGAATTTCAGTATCTGAAGCCGTCATTGCAGTCACGGCAACTTGCTTATCATCCGTGATATCCAACTGCAGCGGAACTATCCGATCATCATCGAATGCTGGCAACTTTTTTAAATCGCGGCAGGTTACATATATTTTCCTTGCCTCGCTGTTGAGGAGTGCCTTTACGAAGGATTTGCCAATGCCTCTATTGGCTCCCGTAATCAAAATGACTTTGTCTTTAAAAATTTGCATAGTGTTTTATTTATCATTCAACACAAAGCTATTCTGAAAGATAGTCCAATAAAATCCGAAATATGCGATAATAAGAATTCAATTGACACGCCGGATGATAGAAGAAGCATATATATCGTAAAAAAATTTAAATCTGATAAATCCAAGATCTCCAAAACGTCGTAAATAGGTATAAGTACAGAAAATTATAAACTAAAAGACTTTTGTTATGGAAAAGACAACAACGTCCAACAATGAATCACTATTGACCCCTAATAGTGAAATTGACAGCAGAGATCTCCGCAGAAGAGATTTTCTAAAATTTGCAGGTGCTAGCGCCGCTTCGCTCGCTATACTTGGGCTGTCCAGTTGCAAAAAAGACCGCGATGATGGCATGGACAATGGCGGTAAAGGCTTATATTTTGGCAGCGGCGATATTGCCATATTGAACTATGCTTATGCACTCGAACAGCTGGAAGCTGCATTTTACATTCAGCTTGTCAACAATCCATACGCTGGTATGACCGATATGGAAAAAGCATTTTTTACCGATATACGTGATCATGAGATCGCCCATCGTGAATTTTTTAAAGTCGCTTTAGGAGCCAAAGCGATTTCCAGTCTCGATTTAAATCTTTCGGGGATCAACTTCAGTAGCCGTGAAAACGTGCTGGCGACTGCCAAAACATTTGAAGACCTGGGTGTATCGGCTTATAACGGTGCTGGCTGGTTAATCAAGGATCCCAATTATCTGTTGTTGGCAGGTAAAATTGTTTCTGTTGAAGCAAGGCATGCGGCTTGGGTTCGGGATATGATAGACAACGGCAGTTTTGCCAATCAAGAAGTTGTCGATTCCAATGGACTAGATGTTGCCAAAAGCCCCAGTGTTGTGCTGAGTGCCGCCGCGCCATTTATTAAATCGAAAATCGATGTATCGGATCTGCCCACTTATTAATTCACCTAAACTTAATTATCATGAATCTTTTAAACATTTTTGAACAAATAAATGCTGTAGATCCTGAGTTCAGCGATCGCATCAGCCCACGACGTGAGGCTATTAAAGATCTAGCTTCCATGAGCAAAAAAGTCACATTAGCTGCTCTCCCATTTTTTGTAGCGGAGCTCTTTAAAAAAGCCTACGGAGCCACGGCACCAACGGACGTTAATGGCGTTCTTAATTATGCATTGACCCTGGAATATCTTGAAGCGGAATATTATACGATGGGCGTTGCCAAATCTGGACTGATCCCCTCAGGCAAACCACTAGGAGCAATCACCACCATCCGTGACCATGAAGTGGCACATGTCAATTTTTTGAAACAGGTACTGGGAAATAAGGCGGTCTCCAAGCCAACTTTCGATTTTACGGCAGGGGGAACATTTGGGAATGTCTTCAGTGATTATGATACTTTTTTAGCCGTAGCACAGGCATTTGAAGATACTGGTGTAAGAGCATATAAAGGTCAGGCTGGGATCTTACTCGGCAATCGCGTTGTGCTCACAGCGGCACTACAGATCCACTCTGTCGAAGCAAGACATGCCTCACACATCCGTCAGATGCGACGCGCACGTGGAGGTGCTGCAGCAAACCAAAAGCCTTGGATTACAGGAGCAAATGATACCGGAATCGGTGCGGTAGTCAATCCGATATACACTGGCGAGGATAATGTAAAGCAAGCAAATGTTGATATTACCTCTCTCAGTGGTCCAATGGGGAAAATTTCAGCAAATGCAGCTACACAATCTTTTGATGAACCACTTTCTGCTGAAGCTGTACTTAATATTGCAGGTTTATTTATAAAATCCTAGCAAAAGACGTAGTTTACCTGTTTTAGAATGTCCTGAACAGTTAATTCTGTCAGGGCATTTTTTAAATACTTCCCATCACACACAGCGTGCTAAGCGTCGGCGCATCTTTACCGCCCTCATCTTCTAACGTAATTGCAAAAGCTTGAGCTGTTGGAATGTCCAGCATTTTACTTGCAATATCTCCATTCGCATCCAACGGAAAAACACCTGCATTCACGGGTTTTCCATCTACCATTGCCCACAGCTGATATTGTTTTCCTTTAGGTGCAACAGGCATGTGCTCAATACTAAGATAGACTGCCTTTGACGCTTGATCCCAAAATACGAGAGCACGGTAATCTGGTTTATTGTCTACTCCTTTGAGCGGGATTGTTTTGATCGCTGGATTCTGAACAAGATTCCATTTATCCTGTAAAACAGCTAGTTTCGATTGCTGTTTATGCAACAGACTGACCTGCTGATCTAACTGACTCTCATTATCGCCATTAAGCTGATACATGAATATATTGGCGCCAACACTAATTGCTAACAATAGGCTGGCCGCGATGGCCCAACGATAAGATTTGAGCGGAACAATTGCCTTATTGTGTTCAATAGAAATCTGCTCATCAACGTCATCCGACGGTATATCGCGATGTTTTGTACTTTCTATATCTTCGTTAGGAATTAGATTTTCGGCATTTAGTTTATCCCAAATATTTTGTTTTAATTGCATAGGCATCTCCATCGCCTGGCTATCGGCCAATTCTTCGAGCGCAATTTCTGCTTCGGCGATGGCTTGTTCCACTTCGACATTATTTTTTCGAATACAATTTAGGATACTCACTTCCTCTTCAGAAGCAAGGCCTAAAACGTACGATTCAATAATCCCCGACGATATGTATGCTTTAATATCCAAAACTAACGATACTCCTTTAATAATTGTTGTAACTGTAAAAATGCAGCTCTAGTCCTTGTCTTTACCGTTCCTAAAGGCACTTCAAGTTGCTCGGCAATTTCTTGTTGTGTATATCCCTCATAGTAGGCCATTTCAATTAAGATACGCCATTCAGGCTTTAAGTTATCTAAAATATTCTTGAATCCAATAAAATCTGCTTTTGTATGTTGCTCGTTTTGACTTTGATCTTGCTCTTCCTCCCTATTTACGATATTTGAAAGCGGCTGGATTTTCTTTTCGTTGATTATAGCTTTTGATTTACGATGATCCAAGGCGGTATTTCGGGCAATATTAATCATCCATGTATATAGACGGCCTTTTTCTGTATCGAAAAGATCGATATGCCGCCAGATTTTGACGAATACATCCTGAATGACTTCTTCAGCATGTTCACTTGAATCCACTATGCGGCAAATTACCCCAAAGAGCGCACTGGCATAGTGATCATAGAGATAACTAAATGCTTGTTGATTCTTTTTTTTCAATAAAAGAATTAAGGTCTCCTCAGAAAGATTATGTAATGGACTCAAATCTTATGTTTATAATAATCTAAAGATGAATATTAAAAATTAGAAAAAAAAGCTGCTAAAAGTAAAACAAGTTAAAGTACCTACAAAACAAGTTAAAATACTTATTTCAAGACCTCTAACTTGAGCGAAGAATTTCCGAGCGAATTGGATTTATCAACAACATATCACATGTCGCTAGATAAAATTCATCAATTAACTGAATAATTAAATCGTTCTTTTCACTATCCACAGTTAATCCAATCCAATTCCTGGAAGGAAGATATTTACTTCGCGTCCATTGAAGAGGCGGTTCATGTTGTTTTTCTGAACGTAACCATTCTAATCCACTATCATTGAAATAGATCTTTTCATTCGACAAATCCATCACAATAAAAGGTCTTTTCTTAAAATAGAAAATACTCATATTAAGGTCCGCAATTACATTCTGGCGGATATGTTTTTTGAGGTGCATGTGTGTATTTAGGTGATTCAGTATTGACATCTATTTAGTATTGGTTATAAAATTCATATTAACCTCCCTAAACAACCAAACCGAGTTGAATTGTCCGTCAGAGGTGAAATCAAATTTATTCCAATGAACAAAGCAAGTGGGGGTAGATTTTGGTCTAATAGGTGGAAAAAGACTTATTTTTTTGAGCTTTGAGGAACGTGAAAAATCATACGAGCCCCAAAAAGGCTTAAAGCACTAATTGCATATCTATTTATATATTTTATTTAACATGTGAGTTTTTCTTCAATATGGCTTAGTTTTGGCTGATAAAAAAAGAAAAATGACACGATATAAAACTCTTATTTTTAGCTTAGTGATTTTTACACTAGCGAGCTGTATTTCTAAGAAGGATACTAAGTCGGATACGACAGACCCCGATCCCATATACCTGACCGAAGGACAAACGAAATCACTAAAAGAATTTCCGATAGCTATTAAATTTAACAGTATTTCAGAAGACAGCCGTTGCCCAGAAGGAGCCAACTGTATTTGGGCAGGAGTTGCTGTTGCAGCAATTGAAATCATGGAAAAATCAACCAAACCGGTTCAATTGAATCTTGCTACAATGGACATGCAGGAAAGAGGTTATCAGAAGTCGGCTAATTTCAACGGATACACGATCTCATTGCAAAATGTTCTACCCTATCCAAACGCAGAGCACGGAACTCAAGGATTAAAAGGCCAATACAAAATAGCCATTTTTGTCCAAAAACTAGGGAGCAATTAATCGCTGATCCAAATCTTAAAAGATACGAAAAAGTAGAATATAATTATATAAACGGATAATTATTGACACATTCCTTGAAAAATAATATCTTTGCCAAAATCCTATTTATGAAAAAGCTTTTTAAATTTATCAAGATCACATTTTTTTCTATTCTAGCTATCATTACACTGTTATCCCTCTATTTTACAATTTCCAATAAGGTATTTATCGGAAGTACCAGCAAGGAAAACACAGATTACCTCAGCCAGCATAAAGCCGATATTAAAGACAGTATTGCAGCTACATTATTCGACAATAACTTTTACAAGTCTGATGTATTTTTACTCGGAGAAATCCATGGTTATGCGGATAATCAAAAAATAGACAAAGAGCTTTTGTTCTTTCTGAATAAGAAACTTCATGTGAAATATTATATCGCGGAAATGGATAGCAACAATGCAAATAAACTAAATACTTTTCTCTCCAACCCAGCGAAAGATAACGCATTATTAAAAGATGTAGTCAGTTCTATTCGAAAACGAATTCCGCAGCAATCGAGCTTGGAACTATATCAAAAATGGGCTGAGATTTATGACTATAACCAGAAATTAGCCAATACCTCAAAAATTACAGTAATTGGTATTGACAAAAGTTTTACAGACGATAAATCTACAATATCCAGAGACTCAGCTATGCTGTTAAACCTGGAAAATTATATCAAAACACACCATATTGAGGGTGAAAAACTATATGGACTATTTGGTTTTTTCCATGTTTTACAGAAAGGGAAAGATGTAGCCAAAGAGCCTCTTGCTACACGCTTAAAAAACAAAGGGTATAAAGTATCAAGCTTTGTAAGTTATACTATCGATAGTGACATGTACCTTCCAAAAAATCCTCAATTTCCTACTCCTTCAAACGAAAAAGTAAATTGGGTAAATGCAGATGGCCCCCTTATGCTCGTTAAGGGTATTGGAGATCTAAAGGAATTAAGTCAGCCAAATAGTATTTCTTTGTTTAAACTCGATGCGCCCCATTCTCCTTACCTTAGATCCCAAAATTTAATAACAGTGAAATCTAGACTATTTGGCGAAAATATTGCACCATCACAAACAACTTATACAACAGACTATTTTCAATATGTGTTTTTATTAAGAAATTCAAAGGCATTAACAAAACTTGATTAGGATAGCAAATTTCCAGTCGTAAGAAATAGGCCAAATAATCCGCTAGTAGATCACATGGTAAAAACAAGGATCGATGTAAAAAATATTCTGTTCATAAACAGGATGATCCATATTTAAAACAGGGAATATGGTCTATTCACTTGCAAAATATCACTTTGGTTTATATATTTGCGACATCATAAGAAATCCTAATGCGGAAGTGGCGTAATTGGTAGCCGCACCAGACTTAGGATCTGGCGCCGCAAGGCGTGGGGGTTCGAGTCCCTTCTTCCGCACTTAAAACTCCCGAGCTTAAAATCTCGGGAGTTTTTTTTATCCTTCTATCCTATTCTAGTTAAACCGACCAATCGAATGGTTTTGTACAGGGATCACATTCAAATTTCAATACCTTACCCAAACTTTTTGCCTTTTTGCCTTTTTTCACAAACACATAAGCTAAGTCCACATATTCTTCTACTTCAGCTCCACTTTCATCTCTACCTTTTACAATAACTGAATAATATTTTCCGTCCGGGTATTTCTTGAAATAAACCTCATTAACAGTAATCTTTTTAACAGGTTGATTATCGCAACAGCTACACCATAAGATAACAACTGGCTCTTTCTTAAGATATGCAACAGCAGTTTCTGCTTGCTTTTGTGTTAGAGCCTGAAGTTGGTCTGCTTTTGAAAATAATGCGGTACATAGTAACAAAAGAAGAAAAATAGTCTTTTTCATATAAATAGTTTTAAGTTTAAAAGAATTTAGCAGCAAAGATTATGCCTTTAGAGGGGTACAAAATGACGACTGGTTATCTAAAGAATAAATAGCCGGTTATTTAATTACCAAATGATGGAGAATCGATTAAACTTACTAAGCACTCTTGGGAATAGGAAGATAGCCTAGCAAACTGAACAAATTCGACTCCCAGGTACAAGCAATTTCGCTATAGAAATTACTTGTATCCGGAGAGCGAATGAATACTTTATTTTTCCCAAACCAATGCACTTGCGCCAAGAATAGCAGCATCGGCCTCCTCTAATTCACTAAAGACCAGTTTCACTTTGTTTCTAAACAAGGGAAAAAGGTTTCTTTCCATATGTAATTTTGCTGGTTTTAAAATAAAATCTCCAGCCTTGATGACTCCACCAAAAAGCAGTATAGCTTCCGGAGAAGAAAACATTACAAAATTTGCCAATGCCTCACCTAGTTTCTGACCTGTATACCGAAATACTTCAATCGCTATTGCATCACCTTGAAGTGCACATTCATGAACCGTCTTCGAATTTATAGCATCTTCAGGATACTGATTTAACATCGATTCTGGAAATTCAGCCCTCATTTTCTTAGCGGTAATTGTGATCCCTGTGGCAGACGCATAAGCTTCCAAACTTCCTTCAGAGCCCGTGCTCCAATGCTTCCTTCCTCCAGGTTTAACAATGGTGTGTCCTAATTCTCCGGCAAATCCATCGTGTCCATAAATAAGTTTTCCTCCAGCGACAATACCACTTCCCACACCGGTCCCCAAGGTGATCATAATAAAGTCTTTCATCCCCCGTGCTGCACCAAAGAGCATTTCACCATAAGCGGCAGCATTCGCATCGTTGGTAATGGTGCAGGGAATATTAAACCTGGCAGTCATTAACTCGCTAAATCGGATCACACCTTTCCAGGGAAGATTAGGCGCGTGATCTATCGTTCCGGTATAATAATTCGCATCGGGGGCACCGACACCAATTCCATCAAAACTTTTTTCGCCACCAAACGTCTGAATTAACGGATAAGCTTTTTCGTACAAAGCATCGATAAACTCTTCCACGGTCTCATAATCATCCGTTCTTATACTTCCTTTTTCAAGCACTTCTCCCCGATGATTGACCACGCCGAATTTAGTATTGGTCCCACCGATATCTATGCCTAACGCGACGCGTTTTGATAAATCTATTAATGACATCTCTATTCCTTGTTTCTAAGTTCTAAAATTACTAAAAGATAATATTTTATGGGGAATCGACAAAATATTCTTGACAATTAATTGCCGTGGGTCTTTTAGATCCGTAGCTATCTTATTGTTTATGCAGCACATGTTATGAAAAGACTACTTATCAATCAAACAAAGAAAGCGGAAGCTGCACAACAGCTTTTTTTGTTACACATGCGTAGCTGCTTCTCTTTTTTCTCATTTAATTTTTTAGTTGCATCAAGCGAATATCAGATGGTAGACAAATTAAGCGTTTTTACAGTGCTTGTTCAGTGCTTGTTCAGTGATCGTTCAGTACTTACTCAGTGAAGACTGAATAAACAATGACTGATAATTGTTTAAACACAGAGTGAAAATTGTGATTAGGTATAATTTGATATTAAGATGTTTCCGTTTTAATGTTTATCTTAATTACCTATGACCTAATCAGGCAATTATGGCAATCATCAAAAATGGCGTTAATGGAAACTGCTTCTCGGAAGACAAAGCCCCCCCATTACTTCCCAAACAGTGGATTCCAATCAAGAAAACTAAGTGCTTCTGCTTACCTTGGAATATGATACCTTTTAACAGCAGCAAATCTTATTTTTTTTTAGTCGGTGGCAAGGGAAGAATTTATGTATTTTAAAGATAAAGCTGCTACCTAAAAATCAACCAGGAGATGGTTCTACGGATTTAAGCTTCATTTGGTGATTAATAATTGGTGGGAAAGCCACGTTTGGGGCTTCATCCAAGCGTGGCTTTTCAATCAGCATATGCAAGTATTTAGTTGAACTATTTAATCAGCCAAATGATATCATTCTGGGTGTCTGCCCCGTTAAACTGACGTTGTAGCGCTTCCTTCAAATGTGTTTCATTAGTCGTTGCTCCGACCGCGCAAAGTGATACCCGGATCACCGAATAAATTGGTACTTGATGCAATCGTTAAGCCAGATACCCGGCCCGCCAAACCAGAAATGGCATTTGGCTCACGCGCCTTAATCATATCTTTTCCTTTGACTTCCTGAACAGAGTAGCCTATAGCCTGCTTCTCCTTTTTTATACCAAGAGCAGTCACAACAACCTCATTAAGGGATTGCTGGTTAGGAGCTAGCGTAATCACTACGGGGTTTTGATTATGAATAACAAAAACCTTAGGAAGATATCCCATGTAGCCAATTTTTAATGTGTCTCCGATACGGGCCTCTATGATAAATCTACCGGATGGATCCGATGAAACCAGTTTGCCCAAATGAGAATTACGAACCGTCGCGCCATGGATAGCACTTTGACTCAATGAATCGACCAGCTTAGCCTGGAACGACTGGGTTTGGCTAAACCCCTGTACTGCCATCATCGCTAACGATAATGTCAAACCAGTAACTTTAGGTGAAATTGAATAGGATAGTTTAAACATGATCACTTACAAATATTTGAAAATGTAAGCAATATTAAACATTGTTTATTAAGGCTAAACTAAATCCTTGTTAACTTTAGTACACCCTTTCTAAAAAAAGCTATTAGGGAAATTCAACACATTAGGCTTCTCATAAATATTATAGATAATCATCAAATTTACTTGTTGCTGAAATAGAATTTTCCGTCATTTGTGTAAATGATTTTTTTATTGCCGTAAAAAAATTGTCACTAATTATTAACATGGTTGACACTAAATGAATTATTCAGAACAAATGGTACGACGTTTCCTATTTATAACATGCGCATATTTCATTAGTGTATTATAAAAGAAAATTCACACAACATTAAAACAACGATGAAAAAATTAACACTTGCCCTGATTTTATTGGCTGGAGTCTCTACACAGCAAGCCATGGCACAAACAGGAGGATCTGGGTCCGATAACGGGATCGACTTAAGCTTAATGGACAAATCAGTACGTCCACAAGATGACTTTTACAACTATGTGAGCGGAACGTGGATGAAAACGGCCAAAATTCCTTCCGATAAACCTACCTGGGGAAGCTTCAATAAACTAGCAGAAGATACGGATAACAATTCTATGAAAATCCTAAACTCTCTTTTGAAGGATAAATTTCCAGAAGGAAGCGAAGGAAAAAAAATACAAGATCTGTATGCATCCTACATGAATTTGCAGAAAAGAAATGCAGATGGGATTAAGCCCATCCAGGGGAATCTAAGCAAAATTGACGCCATTAAAAACTTAAAAGATCTTCAGAATTACTTAAGTTCAGTAACCAAAGAAGGTGAGAATAACTTCTACGGCTGGGGGGTCGGTGCTGATTTAAAAGACTCTAAAATGAACGCGGTTTATTTAGGTGAAGCGTCCTTAGGTTTGGGAAGGGATTATTACCAAAAAGAAAATGAAAAGAATACAGAGGCTATCGCTGAATACCAAAAATATGTAGCTTCCATGTTAAAGGAGTTGGGGTATAAAAATGCCGAAGCTGCTGCAAAAGGGATCGTAGACTACGAAAAAAGCATTGCAAAGACCTATCTAACGAATGAACAAAGCCGTGATAATACCTTGCAGTACAACCCACAGACGATGGCTGAACTATCTGCTCTAGTCAAAAATGTAAATCTACCTGAGTACCTAAACAAAGTTGGTGTCAATACAGAAAAAGTAATCATCGGAGAATTAGGTTATTATAAGAACCTTGACAAATTGGTCAGCAACCAGAACCTGCCTGTCATTAAAGATTACCTTAAGTTTCATCTTATTAATGGGAACGCCTCTTATTTGAGTGAAAAACTGGGAGATATGCGATTTGCTTTTTACGGGAAATATTTAAGAGGCCAACAAGAGCAAAGAGTACTAAACAAAAGAGGATTTGAACTTATCAACTCCACTTTAGGTGAAGCTTTTGGGAAATTATATGTTGAAAAATACTTTCCTGCAGAAGCCAAAGCGCAAATGGTGGAATTGATTGACTATTTAAAGAAAAGTTTTGCAGTTCATATCAATGATTTAACATGGATGTCTTCTGTCACCAAAGGTAAAGCACTTGAAAAATTAAATAAATTTACGGTAAAAGTTGCCTATCCTGACAAATGGAAGGATTATTCTAAATTGAATATTCTATCGGAAAGCAAAGGTGGAAATCTGTATGCTAACCTTCAAAATATTACGACATGGCGATATGATAAGGATCTCGCTAAAATTGGGAAACCGGTTGATAAATCGGAATGGGGAATGACTCCGCAGACTGTTAACGCATATTACAATCCTGTGAACAACGAGATCGTATTCCCAGCAGCTATTCTTCAACCTCCATTTTTTAATCCAAAGGCCGATGCAGCAGTCAACTTCGGCGGCATAGGCGCTGTTATTGGCCATGAAATGAGCCATGGATTTGACGATTCTGGTGCTCAATTTGACGCTGATGGCAACTTGGTAGACTGGTGGACACCAGAAGACAAAGCTAATTTTGAAAAAGCAACGAAAACTCTTGCTGCTCAATACGATAAATATGAACCTGTAAAAGGAACTTTCGTCAATGGAACATTTACCAATGGTGAAAATATCGCCGATCTTGGCGGTGTAAACATTGCGTATGATGCCCTTCAACTCTATTTGAAAGACAAAGGAAACCCCGGCGAAATAAGTGGATACACACAAGATCAACGCTTTTTCCTTAGCTGGGCGACCGTCTGGAGAACTTTATCCAGTGAAAAATATATGGTCAATCAAGTTAAAACGGACCCGCATTCTCCAGGATATTTCAGAAGTTTCGGTCCATTGATCAACGTCGACGCTTTTTACAAAGCTTTTGATGTAAAACAGGGCGACAAACTGTACAAAACTCCAGAAGAAAGAATCAAAATCTGGTAACAAACTATTAAAGGAGCTATCTCAATGTGCAGTACCCCTAAAGTTCGACACTTTCTGGGTGTATCCTACAAAAGGTTAGCTCCTTTTTTATTGCCTTAATTTTATCAATTTAGAAGCGCTCACTGATCGTTATATATTTCTGAGCATGAAGTCAATAGTCTATTGACCTACGATCGTAAAATACAAAAAATGGTACTGATTAAGATCAGAGCAGTCACCCAGACCATCATTAAAACCTGGAATTCATTAAATGAACAAAAGAAGGGGAACGACCTTTTGAAGTAAATAATTTTCAAACGATTCTGCATTTATAGCTGTTCTTTTCTCGTTAATAATCCATTAAAAGAGTATTAAAATCCAGATTATTATGGCAAAATATTCAGAAAAAGCATCAGAGAAAGTCGAAAAAACGATGCATGAAATGAAAGAAGGAAAGTTAAAATCCGGCAGCGGAAAAAAGGTCACTTCAAAAAAACAGGCTATAGCCATTGGTTTATCCGAGGCCCGAAAAGAAGGTGCGAAGGTGCCTAAAAAGAAATCCTAGCAAGTATCTACTTGCTAGGATTTCTTTTACCTTCTTAAAAAATTCATTCAGTATCTTCGATTTACAACAAAGACTCTTTCTTATTTTTTTGATCGTAGGGATCTGACAGTACTTTTTGGTCCTCTCCTTCAATAAAATTTTGATTGATATCCAATGGAGTATAAATATTGACGCTGCTGCCGTTTCTCTTTTTAAGATAATACTGAATCTTAGTCGTATCGATATTGCTCACATCTGAAGCAGTCCAAATCATTTGATGCCCCACGGCATCGATAGTTATTACGGTGTCATTACCATGTGCTATGATTTTTTGCAGTCCTAATTCACTTTTTCGATCACCTTCTCTGGTTAATAAATGTATATTTCCTTCTTTATCAACCATCCGAATCTGTTGGTTATTATTACATCCGACTAAGAGGATGAAACCAAACAGTGCAAATGGAAGGGCCGTCAGTATTATTTTCATATCGTTTATTTTCTAACTATTGTAGTGTACTGACGAGACACAAAGATACTGCCAAAATATCTTCCATCATTCTGATAATCTACACTATTTTAGATTAGACTTATACAGAAAGCAATATACAATAGATCAACCGACATTGAACCGATTTTTATAAATTAGAGAAAACAGCTGAAAATATTAGTCCTTTAAGGGTTCAATAAATTATATACCCTAACATAGTCGACTTGCATCACCGCGGGAAATGCAGTAACGTCCACGCCTTTTGCTCCGCCCCAGTCTCCTCCAATGGCCAGATTAAGCAACAGATGAAATCTTTTATCAAATGGCCACACAGCATTACCTTTACCCTCGTTAGGAAAATCATAAATTTGAACATCGTCCACAAAACCGCGGATATATTCGGGCGTCCAGTCAATCCGATACTCGTGAAAAGCGGTGGTGGCATGTTCAATTCGCTTCATAACTCCTTTTTGTGTTCCAATGGTATGATTATAGTCTTTGGTATGAACTGTAATATGTATCGCATCCTCATCATAACCTACATGTTCCATGATGTCTATTTCACCCGAATGAGGCCAATTTCCATACACCCAATCTGTAGGTAACATCCAGGCTGCAGCCCAAGTGCCTTTACCTTTGGGAACTTTGGCACGGACTACAAATCGACCATAAAGGAAATCGCCTTTGTCCTTGCTAACCAATCGTGCCGAAGTATAGTTCAGCCCTTCATGCTGTTCTTTTATTGCTTTTATGTTTAAAATGCCATCCGCTACATACGCATTTTTCAAATTCGCATCTGTATAGTATTGAAGTTCATGATTTCCCCAGCCATTATACTTTGATCCCACATCGTATCCCCATTTCTTGGAATCGGGCAGGCCATCTTTGTCAAATTCGTCACGCCAAATAGGTGTTTCAGCAAATTTATATGCTCTGACTTGTGTACTATCCGGGTTTACCGATAGTATTGAAATCAAAGGAAGTATCCAAAAGCTCATCATATCTAGTTTATTCTTGTCTTTATAAAAGTATGAAAAATCGCCTAACAGGGCTAACTACTAGCCTAAAAAAGATGGCCAATTCCGGTCAGGAACTTTTGAAGAAGGTAGGGACAGCTAGATTTCGATAAATTGCTTTTGTAAGGTTCCGTGAGAATATACTTTTAAAGAAACTTTTAGGACTATAAGAGACCAGCAAAAGATCAATCCCCCCTGTTTCGACCATATAATCTATACAACGTAGTATAGGCATATTATAATCTAATCTATTGACGGCATTTTTTTCTAAATATTCGATCTGATCAAACGAAAATTTACTTGACAGTTTTTGTTTCCATTCCTCAATATCTTCCTGTTTTGGTGAAATATATTTTTGAGTAACATGCAACAGACTCAACTTAAAATTAGTCGACAATTGAGTCGTAATACTACCTAATAAATCATATTCAGATTCCTTAAAATTACTCAACAGGCCCACGTTTAATAACTGAAACTTTGTGAAAGTAATGGGTACTGCCAATACACCAATTGGGCTCTTCTTTATCAATGCGAAGGTATTACTTCCTAAAAACGCTTTTTTTATCATCCCTTTGCCTTTAGCGCCCATTACGATAAATGTATACTCATTTTTCTTCAATAAATCCAGTACGGTTTTTATCAATCCTCCAGGTAAACAGAGCATTTCACAGCTCAGGTTTGGAAATGCATTGTCTAAACGTGTACGACATTCAACAAGCATACTTTCGGCCTGCTCTTTCTGGGAAATAAATGCTGTATTTTCAAGCTGAGTATTGATACTGTCTTTAATTGTATTCGTATAAGTATGTAAAAGCTGGATTTTCCAATTAAATTTCTTGGCCAGATGTGCTGCATAATTAATCGCAGTCCATGAATTTTCAGAAAAATCGGTTAGTACGAGGATTGTCTTGTTCATAAATGTTTGACAGATTAGCCAGATTGTTTATATAGAAACAACGATGAGAATCAGAAGTTTTTTAAAAGACAATATTAATAAGATCAAAGCTTAGTCTCCCGAAGTGGACGGTCGCTAAATAAAAATAGTAACACCAGTTCAAAAACTGCCGAAGATGAATCCCTTTCAACAATCATAAAATAAAAAAAGGTTTTCAAACGGGGAGAATGAAAACCTTAAATAACCAATTATAAACCTAAATTATGATA
>JALAGS010000058.1 GCA_022712315.1 Sphingobacterium sp.
CATTATAAATAAATTAAAGCAGTTCCTTTAAAGATTAAAAACATCTATTTTGAACTACTTTAATTTTGACTCTCCCACCACCAACTATATGTACCGATATTAACTTTCAAGATTATTACAACTTTGCAAGGCCAAGATATCAGTTTAAATGAAGCTGAAAATACGTCGAATACGCTCGAGCTTTACTACTATACCTATTTCCGCAATATTTTGATTACCGCAGCAAACTCCTCTTGTTCATAACCTGCTACCTTTGCCCTTTGGAGCCAATTGGCGACAAACTGAGGGAATTCACTATTAATTCCACTTGATTTTGCTGTAGCAAGGATCCGTTCCGTGGCACCAACTGAAATAGATAGCGGACTCTGTGAGATGCTAAAATCACCACCGCTAATGACTCCGCCTTCATGCTTTAAAAATTCGCCCATTCCAGGAGCGATCTCTGCAATGATGTCTCCATATTCCCTAACATCAAAATGTTCTGATTCGGCAATTAGCGCACCATGAAAAAAACCGGCAGCAGCACCGTAGATATACGATAATGTAGCCGTGTCCAAGGCCGAAGCCGCTCCAATATTCTCTCCAAGATATTTTATATTACCGCCTAAAACCCTCAATCTATCTTCCATTTTTATATATTCAATTTTATTCCCAGAGAATAATAAAGTGGTGTCTGGCTGAGCCATTTGTTCAGGAGCTACCTGTATTGCTCCATCGAGGTAACTGGCATTTCTGTCGTTAAACCAAATCTCACTTAAACGTGCTTCCTGAGCCGTACCAGTCGTTAGCTGTACAATAGTTTTGCCCGAAAGTACATCATCGGTTTCAAGCGATGTAAAAAGCTCATTCGAAACAGCATAATCATGGACAATGACAATGCTCACAGGGCTGGCTGCAAGTGCCTCTTCGACTGTAATCGCAAGTTTAGCCCCCTCATGTACCAAAACGGCTGCTTTCGCTGCTGTCCGATTGAATACAGTAACCTGAAAACCTTTTTCCAAATAAAGCTGCGCTATTTTTATGCCCATTGGTCCTAAACCGATAATGCTGATTTGATTTTTTAATGTGTCCATTTGTTTATCTAATTTTGTTTTGTAGAACAAATATGGACACAAGCAATCACTGTCACAATACGGGAAAAATGATTCATCCCAGGAAAAAATATTCCCTATCAACTATTAAAATTCAGTAGATTTAATAAAAAAAGAAACATATGTATAGCAGAAAGATTCCTGAAGACCTTGATTGCGGTATTGTCCTTACAATGAGAATACTGGGAGGGAAATGGAAAGCATGTATATTAGACGGGATCAATAAGGGAATAAAACGTCCAAGTGAGTTACACCGAAGTATCCCCGACGCGAGTCCAAGGGTAATCAATATGCAGCTTCGTGAACTTGAAGCTGCAGGCACCATCTCAAAAAAAATTTATTCTGGACTTCCACTTAAAGTCGAGTATAACCTGACCGAATTAGGCAAAAGCTTGTTACCCGTTATCGCAGTTATTGATAGATGGGGTATTGAAAACAATCATTTGATCGAGAATTTAAGTGAAAATGTTATTTAAAAATTTGATATTGATAAAACCGCATGGTATAAGTTTATATTATATCGTCTTACATGCCAGTAGATATTTTGCCAAATCAACAATAATTTTTTCATTGGTGGAGTCTAATAAGCCCCTAAATTCTGCTGTAAGGGTTCTTTTCTTTTTTTCCAATACTTGCTCTTGTCTATTCATCTCGTTTTTGAACTTTCCTAGGTTGTCCCCTGCTGCATGAAAAAGTCTGAGTTCGAGATAGACGGGATCTTCAGACAATTTGGCAAAGAAATCATCAAGCTCTTCTTCCTCATTGATCAACACGATTAACGACCATTTTAGCATGTCATTATCCATCAAATCAAAATAGCCTGGCTGGTTAGCAAATTGGTTCATATCAATCTGTAACAGCGTTAATAAGTCTTCCTCTTCATATGCTCTATCCAGTTGACGAACAATACTGCGCTTGCCCAACGATTCCTCATTAGCAGCAAGATTATCCGCAAAATAATTCGATAGCCGTTTATAAAGTCTCACTACTAAGCTTGGTTTTTCTGCCGCGTTAAAGCCTGAAGGTGACTTTGAATAAAGATCCAATGCGTCCATAATTTGTTCAGCAAGCAATTTGCTCTCAGAAGAACCATTATCTTTCGAGAGTTTCCTATATTTTGGTGACAACAAGGTTGAAAGTTGCTCCATCATTTCCTCTTGATCAAGTTCTTTTACACAGAGAGATTCCCCAGACCAGTAGGTATAGAAAGGCACATCTAATGGGTTTGCTGGAGCTAATTCGAAGGAAAGCTCGCAAGCTTTCACAATAGCTTGTTTCAGCGTCTGTTTATTTTCGGAATTGCAGGCCTCATATTTAGAGGCGATAAAATAGGCAAGTGCAATATAAATATCCGCTAAATTTGTCCTCGCCTCTGCCCATGATCCGCTGGACTGATCTTGCAATATCTTATGAAGTGCTAATTCAGCATCACGCTTTTGCTTTTTCTTTTCTACTACAATATAAAGTGCTTTTGCCTTCATCAACAAATCGTCCCCCTCAATTCCCTCCATGCTCCTGAGTTTATGCGACGCATCTCCCCCGCCGACTATTTGTTGTCCCTTTTTCCTCCTTAGGGGCACTTGCAGCTCAACATGTTCCCCCAAGCATAATAAAAGCAAACTGTCGCAGAGATCATTAAAGCGATCCGAAATAGGTTTATCGTGAACGATCTCGGCAAGTATAGCTAAAATAGATTCCTTCACAGTCCCTGCAACAATTATAGAAGGGCAGACAAGATAACCATCGGATTTTGATGATGCTTGCGTCAACAGTTCATCAATAATAGGTTGATCCCGAAGATGGCTCAAGTGTTCTGGACGGATAAACAGATCTAAGCAGATGTGCTCCCCGGGCTCCAGCTGTAATTCAATTTGCTCATCTGCCAACCACATTAGAAAACTCGAGTTCAAAGTTCTGGTTGGAGCCGCTTTCTTTCCCACCAATCTAGTGTACCCTGCTTCTCCCCAACGTAAGCTCAGGCAAATTGCCCCTTCGGAAACACGAGAGATGCAAGTAGCGTTTTCGCTGCTATTGTATCGTCGATAGGATAACAATCTTCCGTTTCCTTTTGCCTGCATCGCATCCATTTCCGAACTTTCAGTGATTTCACCCATTTCCAAAAGTATAATCTTATCACCGGGTTCAAGCTCCTGAAATTGAAAATCTAACAGCGCAAAATGCTTTATGCTTACATTGTGTTCAAATATCATAACATTATTTTTTTTTAAACCAGCTATTTTAGGCAATCTAACAGCAGCTGATTTCAAGGAAATTCCAGCTTAGGTTAATACTTTCGCTAATGTGCCGATCGATAAATGATAGTTAATACATTAAAATTAGTGATATATATCTGTACACTACTTTCAAAAATTATTCAAACGTTTTTCATTACTATAACAAAAGATTGAAGGGAATGACCGCAACTGAATTTATTTCTCAAGAAATTATTAATGAAACAAAAAGTGAAATGCTCATTTCCAACAAAACGATTAAACAAATAGCCGGTGAAATGAACTTTACTGACTTATCTACTTTTTCCACTTATTTTAAATCCAGTACGGGGATGTCACCGAGTGAGTTTCTGATTTATAGTAAAGAACTGGGTATCCAGGCAAGAAAAAATAGAAATCGGAAAGAAGAATTTACTTCATAGAATATCTAGAATAGTGACTTAAGCACACTAAAAGAGATCAAACAAAAATACCTGAAACCAGTGATAAGGCTTCTCAGCAAATTCGTTTATTTTTGCAGGAAACAACGGTAAAAAATGAGAAAATTAATTGGCTGTTATTTGATATTCCTGGCGCTTAGCCCCTTCTATTCAGCAGCACAGGAAAATATAAGATTTGACGATAATTTCAACTTATGGAATATACAAAAAGGCCAGCAAGCGACTGTTTTTGCCAACAAAGCCTATATTCGTGCTCAACCTAACCTTAAAGCTACCATTATAGACTCCTTATCCCTTGGAAATATAGTTACTATCAATAGCTCCCCATTCAAAGGAAATACCATAAAAAATTTCCATGCTCCTTGGCATGAGATAAGTTATTCCGATGGCAAGGTTAAAAAGACTGGCTTTATTTGGCTTGGGCTATTGGCATTGGGAACACAAACCGCTGCCGACGGCTCACAATATATATATGGTTTCGAACGTTTTTTGAAAAGTACCAATGAGCAGGAACCGGATCATTTCTCAACGGTTGTAAAACTACTGGATTCAAATGGAAATTTGCAGGCTGAAAAGTCATTTCCTTTTGCCTATTCTGAACAGACATTTTCCCAAAGCAAATTGCTCCCGGCAATGGGACTTCAAAATATTAAACAGATCATTCGCATAGAATTTCTAGGAGAAGCCTGTGGGATTCCTTCCGACTACTACTACGTTGCCTGGACAGGACAGCAGCTTGTTAGTCTTCCAAGTAGATACTCCGTGAGTGATGCAGGTGTTTTCTATTATGATGAAAAGATTCATTTCCCGTCGGAACATGGAAAAAATAGTCAGATTATCTATAAATATATTGAAGAAGGAGAAGTTATCGACGATAATGCTGAAAATCCAAATTTCAAGGTTACTAAAAAGAAAGAAAAATTCCAATGGAATGGTACTGGATTTGAAAAGCTGCAAACAGCCAACTAGTACTTTCCATCAATTTTAACATATTGCACGATTAAAAAATAAGAATGACAAATGGACGAGAAAAATATATATGATTTGTTCTATAGCGGACAATTAGATTTATTTATCATTGAAGGGGAAAATCAACTGAAGCAAAACGATCAAGACGTTACGCTATGGACACATCTCGCCATCGCTTACCACGATCAGGTATTTTATGATGGCCACGAAGCGATTTTCGATATCATTCAAGAAAAAATGATTCCCTATTTTCAGAACGCATTGGTAATCGAACCGGAAAATGAAACGACTCTATATCATATCCTGAACTATACACTTGACAATCAAGCGGTGCTAGCGCAAATTGGTCGTCCAAAGCTACATATCACAGAAACGAATAAAGATCAATTTATCGACTACGCGAAAAAACTAATCGCATCCCCAAATATGAGCGGGTATGGCCACAATTATCTAGTCAACATCTATGAAGGGCTTCAAGATGATACTGCGATGCTCCCTGCTTTAGAGGCGGGAATCAATTTTGTAAAAGAAGCCTTTAAAGATGAGCGCGAAACATTGGATCATAATTTTTCTATCTTTTGGATAAAAAAAATATACCTGCTGGACCGTGCCAAACAGATCAATGAAACCGATGTATCAAGTTTGATTGAAGCAGATTTCAAACATTTCATCAGCAGCAACGAAATGAATTATGTCGATCTCGCTGAAATTGCTTATGAAAACAAAGCGATCGACTTAGCCCTTCGAATTCTGCTTAAACTTATCAAAGGAGAAAACTCTGCTGTACATATTCACCAAGAGCTTGTCAAATGGCATGCACGGTTTGAAGAGTTGATTGCTGAGGGCTATGAAAATCCTGAAGTTTTCTACTATCAGCTCATTATTGAGCGGAATTATTCGGAAGAAATCGGAATCCCACTTGATTACTACTATTTGCATGCGCTCAAATTGATCGATGAATATCCAGACTACTATGCTGGTTATCATTTTGCGGCTGCCTATCTCTATGATGAGGAGCAATATGCTGCTGCGATTCCATACCTCCAAATGGTAGGCGAAAAGCAATGGAATGCCACATCGTGGCGCCGTCTGGTCGAGTGCACCTTTATGGCACATGGCGTAGTCTACCATCAAGTTCCATCGTTCAATGATCTGCCCCGTGAATGTTATAATGAAGCAGTTGCATTATCAAATTTTGTCCACTCCTTGGACAATTTGACTGCGGCAGACCAATCGGCACTGCAAGCGCTAATCCTCGGCCTATACCGGCAGGCTTATGATGCATTTAATGATTACTTTGAAGAAGATAAATACGAAAGTGACTATTTTGGTGGCAACCACAACAGGGCCATGAATTGCAATAATTTAGCATTGGCCTATAAAGAAGCCGGTGACTTCGAATCCTGCTATACGATTGCTACTGAAGGATTAAATTATTCGGACTTTGAAGAGCTTCACTTCACACGAGCCGATGCCATGTCTGCATTGGAAGACTATGTGCGATTAGAAGAAGTACTGCAACAGTACTTTGACACCTACCAGATTTCATTGGAAGCCACCCTTGAGCAGTCAGAATTTGCAGCTGAAGAAGATCAGGAAGATGAAAATACCGAACCAGTTATTTTTCCTCCCTGCTACCGTATGCTTACGCATCAAATCGATGTCGAATACCACCTGCAGCGTACAGCAGATATTCAATCCAGAGCTCAGCAATTGTTGGAGTTTATCTATCGATTCTATATTAACAACCCTAATTTAGATGATTATCATTATCGCGATTTCGAAGCCACAAAGAATGCTATCGAGAATACAGTTTATCACATA
Organism: Sphingobacterium sp.; assembly: GCA_022712315.1. Lineage (GTDB taxonomy): Bacteria > Bacteroidota > Bacteroidia > Sphingobacteriales > Sphingobacteriaceae > Sphingobacterium. The sequence continues at coordinate 6,556 of JALAGS010000058.1, forward strand.
ATCGAACAAGATCACTTGGAGCAACGTATCTCCTATTACCAAGACATGGCGCAGAAATATCCACATGAAGCACAGCCTCAATATGTGCTGATGCAACTGTACAATGAGCAGAGTAACTATAAAGCCATGAATACTGCTGCCTATAAATACCTTAAAAATAAAAGGGAGTTTATCATCGATAGTTTCGACAAAGCAAAAACACTCTACTTAATCATCAAAAGTCATTATTATATCAAGGAATTTGATGCGGGTACAGACACCTTCCAGACCTATGACAATTGGGTACAATCCGTTATGGAGCCAAATGATTATGTGCTTTGGTTAAAATTCGGGATAGAACTTTTGGCTGAAAACGGCGCTATCAACGAACTAAATAAATACACCAGCATTTTTAATAGCATTTACACTCAATATGACTGGGGTTATGATGACGATGTCGAATCGGTCAGGTTGGCGGAGGCCCTTGCAAACTACAAAACCGCAAATCTAAAAAAAGCACACAGTCTGCTGGATGAAGTCCTCGCCTACTCGGATCACTCTCCCCTTGCTGACGAATACAAACGCACATGGAAAAAACCAGGCTTCTTTTCTGGCTTTAAATTTTAATAGTTCCATGGGTTTCTAAGCGATGAAAAACACCCAATGCTTCATTCCCTATTAGCTGGTTTTTGGAAGACCTCCTAATAGGGAATAAATAAAAAGCAATGGATACGTCAAAAAACCTTATAATACGGAACATCTAATTCGCAAAAAAGCTATCTTTGGATAGATATGGCAATTAGGCGACTTATAATGATCTTTTTAACCTTCGGCTTTTTAATGAGTACGTCTGCCACTTTCGCTTGCCATAAGAAGGATAGCCCGACATGTGACGCCCAGCAGAAGACAGCTGATCGCAAACAAGACCATTGCTGCGCGAAATCTAAGTCCACTAAAAAGGCCTCCTGTAAACAGCATAAACAATGTAAAAATTGCAATTGCCAATGTGCTTACGGCTCCACCATTTTGGCAATTTACAATCCACCTGAGCCAAACCCTAGGATTTGTGCCATTGCAATCAAAAAAAACTATACATCAATAGTGCCCGCATTTGTTTCGGGTGGATATTACTGTCCCTGGGTGCCTCCAAAAATAAGCTGATTGAATATCATTATTTTTGATTACTTATTTTTATTTATTCTTTCACTTCAATAATATGAAAATCCATCATTATATCATAACAGGGGTACTTGTGCTCTCCTCTTTAACAAACCATGCACAAGACAACAACACAACAAACAGCAATATCAAAATTGCAGGGAACTGCGGTATGTGCAAAAAAACAATAGAAAACGCCGGGACCTCTGCTCATGCTAAAGTAGATTGGAACGAAGACAATCAGACAGCAACGATATCGTATGATACAAAGAAAACTTCCTTGGACGCTGTGCTGAAAAATATTGCGGGAGCAGGCTATGACAATGAAAAATACCTGGCCCCCGAAGAAGCTTACGCAAAGCTCCATGCTTGTTGCCAATATGAAAGGAATTTAATGCCTTCAGCTTCAGATACACCCAAAGAAGCGGAAAGCATAGCAACAACCTCAACTGATGACAACAGCGATGGAACCAACTTTCAGCAGATCTATGACCAATATTTTCTGCTCAAAAATGCGCTTGTTGCAGCTGACAGCAAACAAGCAGCGGGATTAGCCAATCATCTTTCCGATGCAATCAGCAAAGTAAAAGTCGCTAATTTAACGGAAGTAGAACAAGGCGTCTGGAAAACAAAAATGACATCGCTTAAAGCTGCTGCAAAGAGTCTGCAGGACGCAAAGGACCTCCTTAAACAGCGAGAAGCTTTCGCTGTGCTGTCGGAAGATATCTATAGTTTGTCCGAAAGCTCCAAGCCTTCTTTTTCCGTTTATTATCAAAAGTGCCCCATGTTCAATAAAGGTAAAGGCGGCACTTGGTTAAGTCGTGATAAAGAGATCAAAAATCCTTATTATGGCGCGCAGATGCTGACATGTGGCAGTACTATCCAGACACTCTAAAGGATATTTTCACTTAATTCCATCTGATAAAGGTTTATCTTGCAAGAAGATAAACCTTTTTTTTGTAATTATGCCCGCAATAATCAACTTTTTTAAACCAAAATGGTATATTTAATATCAACAGAAATAGACTGGCTCAGATGACAAGGTGAGTTTATTAAAAGCAAGATTCAATTCATGGAAAAAGTGATTATTACAGGCGGTGCTGGAGCCATAGGTGTTCATTTGACAAAACTATTGGTTACCAATTTCTATGAAGTTATTATTTTTACCAGAAATCCCAAATCCCATCCCGCACAATCCAATGTCCGCTACGTACATTGGGATCCCAGCAAACAAATAATTGATACCAAATCAATTCAGGAAGCCGATTATATCATCAATCTAGCGGGTGCTAATCTTAACGCTGAACGTTGGACAAAGTCCTATCAACAGGAAATTATCGCCAGCCGTGTAGAAAGTGGACAGCTACTCTACCAAAGCCTAAAACAAATACCAAATCAAGTAAAAGCTGTACTATCGGCCTCCGCTATAGGCTGGTATGGGGCAGACGATCAGTACCAAAAAAGACCTTTTGAAGAAGGCGACCCACAGGGTGGAAATTTCCTATCTTGGGTATGCAATCTTTGGGAAGGAAGTGTCAAACCTATTGAGACCTTAGGAAAAAGGCTAGTTGTCTTCCGTTTTGGCGTCGTGTTAAGCAATGATCAGGGTCTACTAAAAGAAATCAGCCGTTTCTTACCTTTTCGTTCGATTCCTATTTTAGGCTCCGGCAAACAGATGCTCAGCTGGATCCACATCGATGATCTCTGCCGCATGCTCCTATTCGGCCTGCAGAATAATAATGTAGCCGGGATTTATAATGCATGCTCCTCCGAACCCCTGTCCCTTTCTGAGTTTAGCAGAAGAATAGCCAAACATAAATACGGGCCATTCTACATTCCCCTACCCGTTCCCTCATTATTGATTAAATTCTTGCTCGGAAAGAAAGGCCAAGAAATGGTTCTCAATGGGACCTGGGTGAGTAACAAAAAGATTGTGAATGAAAAATTTCCTTTCAGATATCCACTTTTGGACAATAATTGTATAGATAATTTACATATTGATTAATTGTTAATTCGCGTTAATTTCTGCCCATTTTGGGACAAAATCCGTATATTTGCGGCTTATGAAGATTTTTAGATATGGCGCAAAGGGCTCCGAAAAAGCGGGAGTCATTTTAAACGAAAAGAAATATGATGTTTCAGAAGGAAATTTCCAATATAACCGCGATTTCTTTGCGGATATTGCAAATTTGGAAAGACTTCAAACCTATGTAGTTGAAAATAGTGACAAGCTTAAAGAAATAGCCGACGATGAGCGCATCGGCACTCCATTAGAAGCTCCTTCCAAAATCTTATGTGTTGGGCTTAATTTTGACGACCATGTTAAGGAAACCAAATTACAACAGGCTTCAGAGCCCATTGTCTTTATGAAATCCGTATCTGCATTCAATGGCCCTTTTGATGGAATCACCCTTCCGAAGTTCTCTGTAAAATCTGATTGGGAAACCGAATTTGCCATTGTCATTGGAAAAAAAGCCTCTTATGTTACTGAAGAAGAAGCTTTGGATCATGTGTTTGGCTATGTATTACACAATGACGTGACAGAGCGTGAATTTCAGATCGAGCGTGGCGGAACATGGGACAAAGGTAAAGGATGCGATACGTTCGCTCCTATTGGTCCGTTTATAGCAACCAAAGATGAAATCAAAGATATTGATAATTTGAAAATATGGCTTAAACTTAATGGTGAAATCATGCAAGACGGCAATACAAGTGATTTTATCTATCGTGTGCCCAAATTGATTTCTTATTTAAGTCACTTTATGAGTTTACTTCCGGGCGACATCATTTCCACAGGATCACCTGCAGGATCTGGCATGGGAAAATCTCCACAAAGATTCCTAAAAGATGGCGATGTCATCGAATATGGCATCGATGGACTGGGATCTGCAAAACAAGTGATTTCAGCTTATCAAGCGTTATAAAAAACATATATCTGGATTCTTTCATTCTTTTTTAGGCTGAAAGAACCCATTTTCTATCACTTACATACAATGAACATCTACACTGCCTCTGCCAACGTTAATTTAATTTATTTCATTTTATTTTATCCCCGGCATTTGTGTACATTTATAGTAACATCATCCGTTTGTCAAAATATATAGCTAAATCCCCATAGGGTCAATGATTCAACTAAATAACATATCCAAATCATTTGAGGTGAAAGCCGCACGCATCGATGCTTTAAAAAACATCTCGCTGTCGATTGCCAAAGGTGAGATTTTTGGTGTAATAGGTGCATCTGGAGCCGGAAAAAGTACACTGATCCGTTGTGTCAATCTTTTGGAAAGACCAGACCATGGTCAAGTAATTATTGAAGACGATGACTTAATGTCCCTGTCGCCCAAAGACCTGATGATGAAGAGAAGAAAGATCGGTATGATTTTCCAACACTTCAACTTATTGTCATCAAGAACAGTCTATGGAAACATATCCTTTCCACTCGAACTCGAAGGGAAATCAAAAGAATTTATCAGCCAAAAAGTATCGGAATTATTGCGTCTGGTCGGATTGGAAGATAAGGCCAATGTGTATCCGGCTAACCTTTCCGGGGGGCAAAAACAACGCGTTGCAATCGCTCGCGCACTAGCCAATGATCCTTATATCCTACTTTGCGATGAGGCGACAAGTGCTTTAGATCCCGCGACAACAAAATCCATTCTTAAGCTGCTAAAAAAAATCAATAAGCAACTTGAGCTGACCATATTGCTGATTACTCACGAGATGGATGTTATAAAAAGTATTTGTGATCAGGTTGCTGTATTGGACCATGGAAAATTGATCGAAGCTGGCCCCGTAGAAACAATATTTGCTAATCCGCAGGAAGCAACAACCAAAAACTTTATTCAATCTTCACTTGAAGTAGACATTCCGCTAAGTTTTCAGGAGCGGTTGAAAAGCTCAGGGAATCCACTGGTAGAAATCTATTTAACCTCGAACGAAGAATCCATCCCGTTTATCCAACATTTAGAACAACAATATCAAGTCAAAACAAATATCATTACGGCACAGATAGACTATATTGGCGAAATGAAATTTGGAGTTATCTTGGCTGAACTATCTGGCGAAAAAGAAAATATAACGCAGAGTCTATCTTTCTTAATGGAAAAGCATTCACAAACAAAAATATTAGGCTATGTCTGATCAGGTATTTAACCTTCTGCTATCGGGGACTTTAGAAACCCTGACTATGACGTTTCTGTCTGGCTTCTTTGGTTTTGTGCTAGGTCTCCCACTCGGGATATACCTGTTCTTAACCCGAAAACATCAACTGCTGGAAAACAAAGCCATGCACCAACTTGTTTCTTTGATAGTTAATGTGTTTCGGTCTATCCCGTTTATTATACTTATTGTATGGATGATTCCGTTTACGCGTAATATCGTCGGGACATCGATAGGCATGTCTGCAGCATTGGTTCCTTTGAGTATAGGTGCGGCCCCATTTATTGCAAGGCTCGTGGAAAATAGCCTTTTGGAGATTCCAAATGGCTTAATTGAAGCCTCAAGGGCAATGGGTGCAAATGCCCAACAGGTAATTTTTAAAGTATTACTTCCCGAGGCTCTCCCCTCGCTAGTAAATAATGCAACAATTACACTGATCACACTTGTTGGATACTCTGCAATGGGTGGCGCTGTAGGTGCTGGTGGACTGGGACAGATTGGCTATCAGTATGGTTATGTCGGATATGACACTTTTATCATGAATTCTGTTCTAATTTTATTAATTTTAATCGTATTCCTGTTACAATATACAGGAGATTATATTTCAAAAAAAGTAAACCATCGTTAACATAAATTATATCATATGAAAAAATTGAACTATGCATTTGCAATCTTAGCTTTCAGTCTCGTATCGATTGTGGCATGCAATAACAGGGAAAAGAAAGAGAATATCCTTAAAGTCGGTGTTGTGAGCGGTCCCGAAAAGGAACTAGCAGAAACGGCTAAGAAAGTTGCAAAAGAAAAGTTCAATCTCGATGTGGAGTTAGTAGCCTTCAACGACTACGTTGTGCCTAATGAAGCCTTAAATCAGGGTGATATCGATGTAAACGTATTTCAGCATCAGCCCTACCTACAAGAGCAATCCAAACAACGCGGTTTCACCAAACTAACCATCGTCGGAAACACATTTGTGTTTCCTATCGTTGCCTATTCAAAGAAAATCAAAACTATCACCGAGTTGCAGCCCGGCGCCACTATTGCCATCCCAAATGACCCTACCAATGGAGGGCGCTCGCTTTTGCTTCTACAACGGGAGGGGATTATCGGTTTAAAAGAAAATGTTGGTATCCAGCCTAAAGTAACAGATATTGTAAGCAACCCTAAACAAATTAAAATCATTGAGATGGAAGCGCCACAGTTACCCCGCGTCCTGGATGACCCTCAAGTTACAATTGCGATCATCAATAACAGTTTTGCATCTCAAGCGGGATTGGATCCCGAAAAACAAGGCTTATTCACAGAAGATAAAGAATCTCCTTATGTCAATCTGATCGTTGCCCGCTCAGATAATAAAAACGATGAGAAAGTCCAACAGTTTATTCAAGCATATCAGTCACCAGAAGTAGAAGCTACCGCGAAGAAGGTCTTCAAGAATGGAGCAATTAAAGGCTGGTAAAATTTAGCACAAACAGGTGATAGAATCAGGTCAATTATGCCCTTGTGGCTCCGGCAACCCCTATAGCGCATGCTGTCAGCAAATACATCTTTCCCATGCCAATGCGACCACAGCGGAGGCCTTGATGCGCGCGCGTTATAGTGCCTTTGTTGTCCAGCACATCGATTTTCTATACAGCACTTTTCATCCATCAACGAGAAGGTTTCAAAATAAACAGGCTATTGGACAGTGGGCGCGAGAAAATAAATGGATGCAACTTACTATTTTAAAATCTACACCTCACACTGTCGAGTTTGAAGCACATTATCTGGACCCGCAGATGGAAGTTCAGGTTCACCACGAAAAATCCACGTTCAAAAAACAAGGTGACCTGTGGTACTATGTTGATGGACGATAAAAAGCTATTTTAACAAAAAAAGGCTATCGAAAACATGGGTTCGATAGCCTTTTTTGTTAAATGTATGAGATTCTAGATCGACCCCTCCGTATCTTCACGGTAAGGAGCCTCTTCATCAAATTCCCCTTCCCATTTAGCAACAACTACTGTTGCAAGACAGTTTCCTATGACGTTTACTGAGGTACGTGCCATATCCATCAATTCATCAATACCCAAAATTGCTGCAATGACAAATGTCGGTAAACCGAACTGATCGGCTGTAGCTATCAGAATAATTAATGAGGCCCTTGGAACTGCTGCAACACCTTTGGATGTAATCATCAAGGTAAAAGCAATCATCAACTGGTGTCCAAATGACAGATGGATTCCTGCAGCTTGAGCCACAAAGATTGCGGCCAATGATAGATAAAGGGATGTACCATCCAAATTAAAGCTATATCCTGTAGGAATGACAAATGAAACAATCTTACGGGGAACACCAAATTTCTCCATTGCGCTCATTGCTTTTGGCAACGCAGCATCTGAGCTCGTCGTAGCAAAGGCAATCGAAACAGGTTCTTTAATCGCATTGATAAAACGTTTCACCGGTATTTTTAAATAAAGTGCCACCGGAAGGAGAACCAGACATAAAAAGCAAACTAAAGCAAAATATAAGGTCGCTAATAGCATGAAAAGGTTCTTGAGGATATCGACACCGAGATGCCCCACGGTGTAAGCCATCGCGGCCCCCACTCCAATGGGAGCAAAGTACATAATAATGTTCGTAAACTTAAACATCGTCTCAGACATACTCTCGGTAAAATCCACCAAGGGCTTACGTTTTTTCTCATCCACCATTGCCAATCCAATACCGAACAAAATTGAAAATACAACAATTTGCAAAACTTGGTTATCAGCTACAGACTTAACGATATTTTCCGGAAATAAGTCCCTTATAAAAGAAGTAAACTTATATACAGGATGCACATGGTCCGGAAGTGTTTTAAGGATATGTTCATCCATGCTTTCTTTCGGTGCCGGAAGCTCTTCATGCGGCATATGAGCAACATCCACACCTACCCCTGCCCGAGTCAGGTTTATAGCCCCCAAACCGATAAAAATAGCACAGGTCGTCGCACAGAAGAAGTAAAGCATCGATTTCCACGCCATACGCCCTACCTGCTTCAAATCAGAATGCCCTGCAATTCCATAAACAAGTGTGGCAAAGAGAATCGGTCCAACAATAGTCTTGACTAATTTGATAAACCCCTTACTTAAAGGTTGCAGGGAAATTGCCAGATTTGGGAAATCCAAACCAACAAATATCCCCATAATCATACAGGTCAGTATCCAGGTGGTCAAATTTTTCTTAAAGAGCGCATTGACAACCAAAACGGTAGCAACTATCCAACGGACAGCCATTAGAAATTCATGCGAAAAGCCTACAACATCAAATTCGTATAATACAGCAATGATACAAGCTAATGTAACTGTGATCAGGGTAATCAACCCTATTTTGGTTTTTAACATTTAAAAGATTTTAATGGTCAAAAGAACAAAAATAAAAAAATCCTATGCTTTTGCAAATATTATTATTCCAAACGGCTAAGTTTCGCAACAAAATATCGATTTCGGAAAAATAGAAAAACACAAAAAAGGCAGGAAAATTTCTTATCCTGCCTTATATTTTAACGGAACACTAAATTTATTCCGCGTGTAACCAAGCTTTTTTCGCTAATAGCTCATCGTTAGATTCACGCACATCTTCGTCATCCACACAACAATCAACAGGGCAAACTGCCGCACATTGAGGTTCATCGTGAAAACCTACACATTCTGTACATTTATCTGAAACAATATAATAGACTTCATTAGAGATTGCTTCCTGAGACTCGTTGGCATCTAAGGTAACACCGTCGCCAAAATCAATAATCCCATCTAAAGCCGTCCCATCTGAAAATTTCCAAGTTACACCAGCATCGTATATTGCATTATTTGGGCATTCCGGTTCGCAAGCACCACAGTTAATGCATTCGTCTGTAATTTTAATCGCCATTTATAACCTCACAATTATGATAAATAAACTATTTTTGCATTATCAATATGAAACAAAGTCTGATTGAACAATAAGGCTAGTTGATTCACGTTGATTAATGTTAACAGCACAAATATAATACAAATTTGTGTATTCATCTTTTAAAATTTTAATATTTTGACAAAGCAACAACGAATAAATGCGTTTGTAAAATTAGGCGAGCAGCTACAACAGCGACCTGAAGATTTAATTCAAATCATTCAATTCGCACAACATAAAAACCCATGGTACACCCCACAAAATGTTGAACGCGCCATTCATGCGATTGCTGCCAATTTGGCAATAGAAAAGCTGACTCAATGGTTGGCGCCTTACCCAGATCTTAGTTCGACGAAAACTGTAGGATTAATCCTTGCCGGCAATATCCCCTTGGTTGGATTCCATGATATTCTCTGTGTGCTGATCAGCGGCTTTAAAGCCAAAATCAAAATCTCATCAGACGATGCTGGATTGACCACCTATGTCCTCAATCTGCTTAAACAAATCGAGCCTTCCTTTCTGGATGCTTTTGAGATTGTAGAAAAACTCAAAGATTTCGATTTGGTTATTGCAACAGGCTCTAATAATACTTCCCGTTATTTTGATTACTATTTTGGTGCTAAGCCTCATATTATTCGCCGTAACAGAAATAGCATTGCTGTCATCGGTGGACAGGAATCCCCAAGCCAACTGGAAGCCCTTGGGCATGACATCTTTGATTATTTTGGGCTGGGCTGTCGCTCCGTATCGAAACTATTCATTCCAAAAGATTATCCCATAGCACATTTTTTTGAGGGTATTACCGCATTTAACAACATTACTGAGCATTTCAAATACAACAACAATTACGATTACAACAAGTCCATCTATCTCATTAATGGCGACAAGCATTTTGACAACGGATTTTTATTGCTCAAAGAAGATGAGCGCACAGCTTCTCCCCTTGCTGTCGTCTATTACCAAACGTACGAAACACGGGCTGAAGTCGAAAACAAGCTCAAACAAGAGTATGAAAATATCCAATGTATTGTATCAGAAATTCCGTTAAATGTAGAATCACCGGTATTTCATTTTGGAGAAAGCCAATGCCCAGCATTAAATGATTTTGCCGATGGAGTCAATACGCTGGATTTTCTATTTGCAAACCAGTAAGCCTCCTTTAAATTCGTATTAAAGAAATTGCATTAAAAATACTAACTTTGAAATTATGTATATCATTAAAGTAAAAGGTGTCGCCAAAATCCCTGATTATGTACAATTAAGAGATGATGCCTTCACCTTGCTGGCATATTTTAGAGTCGACCGACCAGATAAATCACTTGATAAGATCGGATTAGGGGAAAAGGCAGAATATATCATGCAACTGGTTAGAGAAATGCCTTTTGGGCAAATTAAAAAATTAGAATTTTAGCTTCCATGATTGAAAATAAAGTCATTACATTAAAAAACGTTGATATCTTCCAACAAAAGCATTTGGTCTTGTCAAATGTCAATTTAAACATTGGCAAAGGAGAGTTTATTTATCTTATCGGGCAGTCCGGCAGTGGAAAAAGTAGTTTATTAAAAATCATTTACGGCGATTTATACATTGGCAATGGCGAAGGTATGATTGCGGGCTTTGACCTAAAAAAGCTGCACGAAAATGACGTTCCTTACCTGCGAAGAAAATTGGGTATCGTTTTCCAGGACTTTCATCTGTTATCAGACAGAAGTATTGAGAAGAACCTAGAATTTGCCCTTAAAGCAACAGGTTGGAAAGATAAAAAAATGATTGATAGCCGCATATTGGATGTATTGGAAAAAGTTGGACTTCGCTCCAAACTTAAGAAGATGCCGCATGAACTTTCCGGAGGTGAACAACAACGGATCGTAATCGCCCGTGCGTTATTAAACAATCCCGAAATTATTCTGGCAGATGAGCCTACCGGAAACTTGGATCCGGCCACATCAGAAGAAATCGTCCTATTACTGCGTGACATTGCCAATTCGGGAACAGCTATTTTAATGGCAACCCACGACTATACAATTATCCGTAATATGCCATCCCGCATTATAAAAACTGGTGATGGAATATTGCAGGACGATGTCAGTATCTAACGTAAAAACTGACACCTAAAAGAGAGATTCCGACAAATTGTTAGGCTTTTTTAATAAAATCTGACAAGCTGTCGGAATTTTATTGTTTGGCAAAAACTTTGACAAACGAAGCATAGAGTAAATTTTTGAATCTAATTTTAGCATTGAAGATATGAATGAGCAAGATAATTATTACGATGAAGGTCAAGATCCAGTAGAAACAAATTCTTCTGAACAACAAGAACAGCCTGCTGATAATATCGCAGAAGAACTGTCTGCTGAGGAGAAATTGGCTGCAGAATTGGCAGAGGCAAAAGATAAATACATTCGTCTTTCTGCTGAATTTGACAATTATAGAAAACGTACAAGCAAAGAACGTGTTGAATTGATTCAATCAGCTGGAAAAGATGTCATCAGTAAGTTATTACCTACACTAGATGATTTCGACAGAGCATTAACAGCCATGGAAACTGCTACGGATGTTGAATCTGTAAAAACAGGAATGGATATAGTTAACAACAAATTCAGACAAACATTGTCGCAATTGGGTTTAAAGGAAATGGAAGTTAAAGGCCTAGAATTCGATCCTGATTTACAAGAAGCTATTACAGCAATTCCTGCACCTACTGCAGAATTAAAAAATAAGGTCGTGGACGTGATCGAAAAAGGATACTACTTAGGTGACAAAGTTATCCGTCACGCAAAGGTGGTTATAGGTCAATAATATTAAGACGATGTCAAAAAGAGATTATTACGATATACTTGGTGTTTCGCGTTCAGCGGACGAGAAGGAGATTAAATCAGCGTATCGCAAGTTAGCGATAAAATATCACCCGGATAAAAATCCTGGTGACCATGAAGCTGAAGAGCAATTTAAGGA
>JALAGS010000059.1 GCA_022712315.1 Sphingobacterium sp.
AGTGAATATTATCCAAAATGACGCAATGATGTCATTTTAATTCCAAAAGAACTTTCAATTTTAAATATCAAATAGTTAAATTTGTGAGATTAGCATAACAAATCAGATATAAGATAATATATAAACATGTCAGATAAAGCATCTATAAATTTAGACGGCACTTCGTATGACCTTCCGGTCATTGTCGGTACTGAAAATGAAAAAGCAGTTGATATTTCCAAATTAAGAGATCTAAGCGGATTTATTACGTTAGACCCAGGATACAAAAATACAGGTGCAACGAAAAGTGCGATTACTTTCCTTGATGGTGAAAAAGGCATATTGAGATATAGAGGATATCCAATTGAGCAGTTGGCAGAGAAATCAACTTTCCTGGAAGTTGCTTATTTGTTGATTTATGGAGAGCTTCCTAAAAAAGAAGTATTGGAAAAATTCAGAGCTGACATCAAAAAGCAAATGATGATTCACGAAGACATGAAAAATTTCTTCGCTGGGTTCCCTTCCAAATCTCACCCAATGGGACAACTTTCTTGCTTAGTAGGCGCATTGTCGGCATTTTATCCAGAATCTTTAAATCCAAACCTCACAGACGAAGAAGAAGATCAAACGATCATCAACCTTTTGGCAAAAATGCCAACAATCGTTTCTTGGATTCAAAAGAAATCGTTAGGTCATCCTGTTGTGTATCCAAAAAATAATCTTGGCTATATTGACAACTTCCTTAATATGTTGTTTGGAGAAGTTAATGATGAAAAAACATTTGATCCTGTTGTCATTGACGCCATGCACAAGTTGTTAATTTTACATGCTGATCATGAGCAAAACTGTTCGACATCTACTGTTCGCATTGTTGGCTCATCGAATGCAAACCTTTATGCATCTGTTGCATCAGGTATCAATGCATTATGGGGTCCATTGCATGGTGGTGCAAACCAAGCGGTCATTGAGATGTTGGAAGCCATTAAAAATGATGGTGGTGATGCTGAAAAATATCTTGCTAAAGCAAAAGACAAAAACGATCCTTTCCGTTTAATGGGATTCGGTCACCGCGTTTACAAAAACTTCGACCCTCGTGCTAAAATCATCAAAAAAGCATGTGATGATATCTTGGAAAAATTAGGTGTTCAAGATCCTGTATTGGATATCGCGAAAAAACTAGAAGAAGCGGCATTGAATGACCAATACTTCATCGACAGAAAACTTTATCCAAATGTTGATTTTTACTCGGGTATCATCTACCGTGCACTAGGTTTCAAAGCAGATATGTTTACTGTATTATTTGCTTTAGGCCGCCTTCCGGGATGGATTGCACAATGGAAAGAAATGCGTGAAAACAAAGAGCCTATCGGTCGTCCAAGACAAGTATACGTTGGCCACACAGAACGCGACTACGTTGAATTTTCAAATCGTTAATTCGATTTCGATTTATATCCTAAAAAAGCATCCTACGGGGTGCTTTTTTATTTTCATTCCCTTTATATTGCCCCTTCCAACTGATTCGAAATTGTCCATTCGAACAATATAATCTTGCTATCCGTTATGTTATTGTCACGATAATCTACTTGTTAAGTATATTTTAATTTTTCCCTATCTAAATTCCCTGTTTTTCGTTAAGTTTGCGTATTCATTGGTTACTTATTAAAAATCATTATAAATAAGACTTGTTAGATACGATACTACATATCTTGGTTCCCATTGCTATTTTTACCTTTATAGCAGCTTTCACCTTGTTTGCAGTATACGCCGAACGAAAGATCGCCGGATTTGTACAAGATCGCCTAGGACCAATGGAAACAGGAAAGTATGGCAGTCTCCAAACGATTGCCGACATTCTCAAATTATTACAAAAAGAATTAATTACCCCTTCATCAGCCGATAAAATCCTGTTTAGGATTGCTCCTATCATTATTTTCGTTGCTGTATTTACAGGTTTTGCTGTTATTCCTTGGGCCAAAGATTTTATCCCGGCGAATACACATACGGGCTTATTCTTTATTATGGCCATCATCTCCATTGATGCCTTAGGCATTTTAATGGCAGGTTGGGGATCTAACAACAAATATTCTTTATTGGGTTCCATGCGGGCCATTGCACAAATGGTATCCTATGAAATACCAGTAGGTCTATCGCTGATTGCTGTAGTGATGCTTACCCAAACACTAAATTTGAATGAAATTGCCATTTGCCAAGGTATTTTAACCAATGGAAGCATTAAGTTCATGGGCATTTGGGAGGTCAATGAAATTGGTGGTCTCTTCGCCTGGAACATTTTTCAGGCTCCACATTTGATTATCACCTACATTATATTTTTTATTGCAACGCTCGCCGAGTGTAATCGTGCTCCCTTTGATATTCCGGAAGCCGAATCTGAATTGGTCGGTGGTTTCCATACAGAATATGGGGGGATACAATTTGCCTTTATCTTTTTGGCAGAGTATGCCATGATGTTTTTGGTATCGATGTTGGGCGTCGTTCTCTTTTTAGGAGGCTGGAATACACCATTGCCTAATATTGGCGCTATAAAGCTGGCTGATTGGACCACAGGCTTAGCTTGGGGAATATTTTGGACCCTGGCCAAATCATTATTTATTGTCGGTATCCAAATGTGGATTCGATGGACATTACCGCGGTTACGTGCAGACCAGCTGATGAGTTTATGCTGGAAAGTATTAACACCGCTGGCTTTTCTTTGTATGGCCATCTCTGCAATTTGGCGAATTTTAGTTATAGCTTAAGATATGATATTTAAAACGGCTTCGCATGCATTTCGTACGGCAATCAAAGGTTTATCTTTGACTGTCCGACATTTGTTTGGTGCCCGACGTTCGCGGACGGAGTTAAATATCAAAAAGGATAATTATTTTGAACAACAGGAAGGTGTTGTCACGGTGCAATACCCGCGTGAAAAAATGCCTATCCCTGAAGTTGCACGCTATCAGCTGCAAGTCGACATCGAGGATTGCATTGTCTGTGATTTATGTGCGAAAGCATGTCCCGTCGACTGTATCGAAATTGAGGCGATCAAATCACCGGAAGCGATCGGGAAAACGTCCGATGGAAGTGTAAAAAGGCTATATCCGGCCAAGTTCAATATTGATATGGCCAAATGTATGTATTGTGGACTGTGTACGGTGGTATGCCCAACGGAATGTATTACCATGACCAATGAATATGACCGCAGTTCTCAAAAACTGACCGATCTTATCTATGGGTTTTCAGATATGACCGATAGTGAGGTTGCACAGCGCAAAGCAGAATGGACCAAGTTTCAAGCTGAAAAGGAGGCAGCAAAGCAGCAATAAAGCATGGAAAGTATTTTATTCTACGCCTTTGCATTCCTAGCAGTTGGATCGGCGCTCCTGCTGGTCAACCTTAAAAATATTGCTCGTGCATTATTCCTGTTTTTTATTGTGTTATTTGCAATGGCAGGACTTTATCTTTTTGCTTTGGCCGATTTTGTGGCTATCACTCAAATTATGGTGTACGTTGGAGGTGTGCTCATACTGATGCTGTTTGCCTTTATGCTTTCCAACAAAGAGCTTTTAAAAGATCTCCAAGATAGCAGTGGTTCATTCTTAAGCATGCCCAAATGGCAGTCGATTCCAATCGTACTTGGCTTCCTATTGCTCATGTTATACGGCATTGTTGAATGGCAACAGGCTCCTCCAATATGGTGGATCTTAAAAGCCCAAGAAAATAGTACCATGATTGTTGCATCAGATAATAACATTCATCAGATTGGTTTACGTTTTATGACCTTTTACGTTTTACCATTTGAAATTATATCCGTGTTTCTGATGATGGCCTTGATCGGAGCCTCACACTTATCCAGAAAGGAGCGTACAATATGATTACGCTGACGCATTTTTTAGTTGTCAGTGCCTGCATCTTTTGCATTGGCCTATATACCGTTCTTTCCAAGAAAAATGCGATCATGATTCTAGTGGGTATTGAATTGATGATCAATGCAGCTATTCTGAACTTTGTTGCTTTTGGAAAATACGACAAGGTCAGTTATGGCGGGCAAATTTTCGCGCTATTTGCGATTGTCCTAGCCGCGGCGGCAGTTGCTGTTGGGCTGGCCATCGTATTGAATGTCTACCGACATTACAAAACCATTAATCCGGATGAGATCAACCAATTAAAAGACAAGTAAACATTGGATCAATTTGTTCACATATCGCCCCTGTTGACCGCGCTGCTTACCTTAGTGGCACCATTAGCCGCATTCATTTATCAGGCAATATTAGGTAAACGTGATCAATCGGGCATTATTTCTCTCTTAGCCATCACCGTTAGCTTTGTAGCAGGTGGACTTACCTGGTTAGCCATATGGAATAATCCCGTCGTATCCATTCAGGTAAATTGGTTCACTATTGGACAAACAACATTCAAAGTTGGTATCCTCCTGAACAATTTGAGTGCCTTGATGCTCCTTTTGGTTCCGACGGTAGCCTTACCTGTACATATTTACTCCAGAGCCTATATGCATGGCGATGCGGGTATCCACCGCTATTGGATGTATCTTAGCCTTTTCTGTTTTGCCATGCTGGGATTAGTCATTATGGACAGTCTCTTGCTGATGTACGTTTTTTGGGAACTGGTCGGCTTTGCATCCTATCTTCTCATTGGCTTCTGGTTTACACGTGAAACGGCCGTACAAGCCAATAAAAAAGCATTTTTGGTAAACCGCATCGGTGACCTCGGTTTTCTAATCGGTCTTGCGATCCTATTTACGCAATTCAAAACACTCAATTTAGTCGATTTATTTGGTGACAATGGGTTAATCTATCAATCCACAATCGCGGATGGACTTTGGACATCGCCGGTCAATAGCTTACCGCAGATCTGGTTGACCATTGCTGGACTCGCCTTCTTCCTGGCAGCGATGGCCAAATCAGCGCAATTCCCATTACATGTATGGCTTCCTGATGCCATGGAAGGTCCTACGTCTGTATCGTCATTGATTCACGCCGCGACCATGGTTGCTGCCGGTGTATTCCTATTGGCTACTGTATTTCCATTATTTAATGAATCAGCATTGCTATTTATAGCCATTATAGGTACAATCACTGCTGCTTCGGCAGCATACTTTGCCCTTGGCCAATACGATATCAAACGTATTCTTGCATTTTCTACCATATCGCAGCTTGGTTTTATGATGGTTGGGATCGGCATTGGAACATGGGATGCCGCACTATTTCACCTGACTACCCATGCCTTCTTTAAGTGTCTTCTGTTTCTTTCGGCCGGAGCTGTCATCCATGAAATGGCGCATCTTAAAGAACATAGTCAATTGGACTTTGACCCACAGGATTTACGAAACATGGGCGGGCTACGTCAATATATGCCGAAGACCTTTCTGCTCATGAGTATAGCTTCATTGGCTCTTGCAGGATTTCCATTGACTTCGGGTTATCTATCCAAAGATAGTATCATCATTTCTTCATTTGAATGGGCGCTTTCAAAAGGTAGCATATACCTTCTCATTCCTATTAGTTTGATTATAGTAAGTATCTTAACTGCATTCTACATCGGCCGTTTGATATTCAAAGCTTTTTTTGGAGAGTTCAGGCTTTTGGATCAGCTTCAGGATAAACTTCATGGTGATCCGTTGCATGAAGCGCCAAAAACCATGTTGGTTCCGATGTTTATTTTGGGCCTCTTTTGCCTATTTCCACTATTCTCCTTCAATCCATTTTCCTATCACGATTCCTGGCTAATGGACGGCTTACTGTTGGACGAATATATCTTTGCACCAAGTCACCTTGCACACCTTATTATCCCCGCGATCCTGCTACTTGGTTCTGTCATTGGCTGGATTATCGGCTGGAAATGGTATGTCCAAAATAAATACCCGTTGAACTCTGATAGCTTCGCCTTAAAAGCTTCTTTCCATCAGGGATATATTAACGAATTTTACCACGCAGTCTTTGTTAAGAGTACATTAAAATTGGCACAGTTCTGCTATTGGTTTGATCGTCATGTCGTTGACGCATTGGTTTCTTTGATTCAGTTTATTGTCCTGTCACTTTCACAGCTTAGTGTTTGGATGGACAAATATATTGTAGACGGTTTTGTCAATACGGTTGCTTCCGTCGCCTATTGGACAGGCAATCAAGTCCGCTTGGTCCAAAACGGAAAGCTACAGACTTCTTTGTACTCCGTCTTTTTATTAGTTTTACTTGGTTTAATTTATCTTATATTCTTTTAGGAAATGCCTATTTTATCCTTACTGATATTTTTACCGCTACTGGCTACGGCGCTTATTCTCGCCTTGCCAACACGATATAAATCGAGTTACAAATACATTGCTTTAGCATTCACAGCAATACAATTTGTACTGGCCGGAATATGTTACGCACAATTTGACGCCAGCAAAACCGGTGTCCAAGATCTGACAGGCTATCAATTTGTTGAACAGCTTCCCTGGATCCGTTTAGATTTAGGATCAATAGGTAAATTAGAGATCGATTATCTTATCGGTATTGATGGGATCTCCATGCCTCTCTTGTTATTAAGTGCTTTCGTTATGCTGATGGCTATCGGTGCATCCTGGAATATACAGAAAAGTCCTAAAGGATACTTTGCGCTGCTTATGGTGCTCAATATGGCCGTCATGGGCATTTTCTGTGCACTGGATTTCTTCCTGTTCTACCTTTTCTATGAGGTCATGTTACTCCCGCTCTACTTCCTGATCGGTATCTGGGGCGGAGCGAGACGCGAATATGCAGCCATAAAATTCTTTTTATATACCCTATTTGGTTCTGTATTTATGCTATTGATCATTGTAGGATTGTATTTTTCAGTTATCAACCCGGTGACTGGAGCGCATACCTTCAATATGATCTATATGATGAATCCACAGAATTATCTTGAAGGATCTATTTTTGCTTGGGATGGTTATCAGGAAATCTTGGGGATTTCGGCCCGATTGGTTGGTTTCATTGTGCTTTTCTTTGCCTTTGCCATTAAGGTACCCATTGTCCCCTTACATACCTGGCTACCGGATGCCCACGTCGAGGCGCCAACTCCGGTATCTATAATTTTGGCAGGTATCCTGTTGAAAATCGGTGGTTACGGTATCATTCGAATCTGTTACAGTATCTTTCCCGATATGGCAGCCGTATCTAACTGGTGGCTGGGTTTAATTGGGGTTGTTTCTATTATCTATGGTGCATTAAATGCCTTATCGCAAAAAGACCTGAAACGAATGATTGCCTATTCATCAGTTTCACATATGGGTTTTGTGCTGCTTGGTATTGCATCGCTGACGGCAGAAGGTATTTCCGGAGCCATGTTTCAGATGATTTCCCATGGATTTCTATCGGCTGCACTTTTCTTCCTGGTGGGCGTGGTCTATGACCGTGTACATGACAGGAACATCTATAGTTTCCGTGGCTTGACGCAAATTATGCCAAAATATACAGGCTACGTCGCCGTTGCATTTTTTGCTTCTTTGGGATTACCAGGCTTCTCGGCTTTTATTGGCGAAGCTTTTGTTATTATCGGTTCATTCAATGCCGAAAGTGTAGGTACAGGATTACCGCGCTGGATGGCCTTAGCAGGTTCAATAGGTATCCTATTAAGTGCAGCCTACCTCCTCTGGACTCTTCAACGGATGTTTTTTGGACAAATCCGTTTGAAAGGCGGAGAATCTTGGAGCAATGCCCTAACGGACGTGAACTTACGAGAACAGCTGATCCTGTTTCCAACCTTAGCACTCGCTTTATTACTCGGTATTATGCCAGCATTAGTATTTAACAATCTAAACGCCAGCGTCCTGAATCTCGTGAGCTTTATTCAACAATTTATTTAATTCAGCATGCTTGCATTCAGTCCATATATCAGTTCATTGCTCGATCAGATTATCGTCAGTATCCCTTATTTTAAACCCGAACTGACATTGATCGTCACTTTTATTGGCACTATCCTCGCTAGTCTTTTTATCGACAGACATTGGAAGCATACATCTTTTGCTATTACCCTCATCGGACTACTGCTGAGCGGTTGTTATCTATTGGGACAGGGAATTAGTCAGGTAGAAATAGCGGGCTTCTTTGATATGATTCATATTGATGCCTTTGCTATAGCTGCGCGATTGATTATACTGCTGTCGACAATCCTCATCGCTGTTTTCATTCAACAACGTCATCAAGAACGATCTTTAGGAGATCTTTACGCCGTACTACTTACGGCAACCCTAGGCTTGAATCTGTTGACCATGTCGAGCAACTGGTTGATGATTTTTATTGCTGTGGAAACCGTTTCGATCAGCTCTTATATTATGGTCGGTTATTTTTCGACCACGAAAGTTCAATCGGAAGCCGCTTTAAAATATGTACTCTTTGGATCGATCTGTGCTGCCGTTATGCTTTACGGTCTGTCTTTACTTTACGGTTTCACGGGAAACTTGAATTTTGATGCACCTAGCCACATTGCTGGTTTGATGGAAGCGCCACAGATCATGATCAGCATCGCTTTATTGTTTTTGCTGACAGGCATTGGTTTTAAATTGAGTTTTTTCCCTTTTCATGTCTGGAGTCCTGATGTTTATCAGGGAGCCCCAACAGTAATTACAACATATCTTGCCACTGTACCGAAAGTTGCAGTTGTCGTCCTGTTATCCAAGATACTCTCCGCATGGCTTAACGTTTCCTTCTACTTCAGCGATTTCTTGACTTATGTCATTATAGCGATTGCCATTGCAACCATGCTGATCGGTAACCTAGCGGCCTTACGTCAGCAGGATGCCAAAAGGATGATGGCCTATTCTTCTATTGGGCATACCGGTATTCTGCTTATGGCTGTATTGGTTTATCAAAATAAGGAGTCAAATGTGCTATTATTTTACCTTTCTATATACGCCTTGATGAATATTGCTGTGTTTATCTTTATTGATGCCTTGGAAACTGGTTTAGGAAATACCTCAATTGAATCATATCGTGGATTAGGAAAACAATTCCCTCTACTATTCACATCCTTTTCGATCGTTTTAATCGCCTTGATCGGTTTGCCTCCGACTGCTGGTTTTGTCGGAAAGCTTTTGGTCTTTTCCAAAGTGTTTGAACAATACCAAAATTTCCAATCTTTCAGTTTATTGGCATTGCTTATTGTCGGAGCCCTCACATCGGTTATCTCGCTGTTTTACTATTTTAAGATTCCCTTGAATGCCTTTCTAAAGGACAGCACGGCATCTCCCGCGGTTAAATTCAATGCCGTACTTTTATGTATTGGGATCCTGTGCACTGTAGCGGTCTTGATCTTAGGCATCTTTCCCGATTTATTGCTTTCGGCATTTTAGAAAACAGGAGAAACTTCTTTCATTTAAAACAAGCTTATCGTTCCATTCACTGGTTGAATGTCTCACCCGAATAGTAAGGATAACTCCATAATAGATTTTATATTTCCTCAATAAAAGTACTATTTATGGTTGAGGAGAGACCGATAAATTGTTTTTTATGTAAAGCGCAATTAAATTGCATATAAAAAGCAATTTATCTAAGTTTGTACCATGATTAGTGCAATAGCAAATCCAATTTTTCAGCGTGCTATCCAGGATTACCACGTATACGACCAGATTGATCATCCAATCCAAAATCCGTATGACAAACAATCCTTAGAACATCTCCTCTATTTAAAATGCTGGATTGATACCGTCCAATGGCATATGGAAGATGTGGTACGTAATCCCTCGATTGACCCCAAAGATGGCTTATATTGGAAAAGACGGATTGACGAATCAAATCAATACCGTACCGATACAGTGGAGTATATTGACAGTTATTTCCTACAAAAATTTCAAGATATACAAGCAGGTCCTACAGCAACAATCAATACAGAAAGTCCGGCATGGGCTATCGACAGACTTTCCATCCTGGCTTTAAAAATCTACCACATGGAACAGGAAACATTACGCACAGATGCTTCCGAAGCACATATCATTTCCTGTCAAGAAAAACTAAACGTTTTAACGGAACAAAGGAAAGATTTATCACAAAGTATTGATGAATTGATGGACGCCATCGCGTCTGGCGATAAATACATGAAGGTCTATAAACAGATGAAAATGTATAATGATCCATCATTGAACCCTGTTTTATATTCATCCGGGAAATAAACCATGTCCTTACCGCAACGGATCATAGTAACGCGATTTTCAGCTATGGGCGATGTTGCCATGGTTGCTTCGGTCTTGAAAGAATTCTGCATGCAGTACCCTGATGTGGAAATCATTATGGTCAGCAGGCAATTCTTTGCCCCGTTTTTTGAAGGAATAAAAAATATACGCTTTCACGCGATTGAACCCAAAACAACGCATCAAGGATTTTGGGGGTTGGTTAGACTAAAAAAGGAACTGGCTAGATATAAGGCAGACGCCGTCGCTGACTTACATTTCAATTTACGTTCACGTGTAATTGATCTCTTATTTTCCCTATCGGGTGTAAAAGTCAAACAGCTTGATAAAGGACGTGCAGAGAAGAAAGCTTTAACGCGGGAGAACAACAAAATTAAAGTACCGTTGAAGCGAACAGTGGAACGCTATGCAGATGTATTTCGCGCATTAGGTTTTAAATTTGAGCTCAGCAATAAATTGGTTCCTAATTTGCAGGATGTACCCAAAGCGGCTTTTAGTATGTTTGGTAACTTCGATCGAAAGAAAATCGGCATTGCCCCATTTGCACAGCATCGTTATAAGATTTTTCCGCAAACCAAAATGGAAAATGTGATAGACGCATTGACGCACAATGGCTATGACGTCTTGTTATTTGGCGGCGGTGAACAGGAATTCCAAATTGCCCAAAACTGGACAGAGCGATTTCCCAATACCTATAATACAATAGGCAAATTTTCGTTACGGGAAGAACTCGATTTGATCTCTAATCTAGCTCTCATGATCAGTATGGACTCTTCGGGGCTTCATATGGCTTCTCTCATGGGCGTAAGGTGCCTTTCTCTATGGGGAGCAACCCATCCCTATGCTGGATTCACAGGTTATGGGCAACAGCTAACAGATTGCATCCAGGTAGAACACCCCAATCGACCGAGCTCAGTATACGGCAACAAGCCCTGTAATTGTGATGGCATAGAAGCGATCGATTTAATTACATCGGAAATGGTGATTGAAAAAATAAGCGCAATAGGATGAGAATAGGATTTGATGCAAAACGCTATTTCCTAAACAAAACCGGTCTGGGAAATTATAGCCGGGACTTAATTCGTATGCTCGAAAAGTATGCTCCCGAAAATGAGTACCTGAAATATACACCAAAAACTGGCGATCAATATATTGATCAGTCTGCAATACAGGACAATATCCGCTTGCCTCAGGGTTTTATCAACAGCACCTGGCCCAATATTTGGCGCAACCAGCGTATTGTTCATGATTTAAAGAACGATAAGATTGACATTTTCCACGGGCTATCAGGTGAAATCCCATTAGGATTAGCAAAGGCGCACATTAAATCCATCGTTACCATTCACGATTTAATTTTTTTAAGACATCCTGAACTTTATCATCCAATTGACCGTTGGATTTACAAAAAGAAATTCAGACATGCCTGCGAAGCGTCCGATCGTATCGTTGCCATAAGCGAATGTACTAAAAATGATATTGTCGACCTATTTCATATCGCTGAAGACAAAATAGATGTTGTTTATCAAGGATGCCATGAAGCATTCAAAACCATCAAAACTGAAGAGCAGAAGGCGGAACTTAGAAACAAGCTAAAATTACCAAAGGATTTCTTATTAAATGTTGGAACGATTGAACCCAGAAAGAATATTCTACCTACAGTAAAAGCGATTAAAGACATCGATATTCCCCTTGTTATTGTGGGAAAGCCGACACGCTATCATCAGGAGATCATGGATTATATCCGACAAAATAATATGGAGAACAGGATCTTCTTTTTCCAGGGCTTAGCGATGGAAGAGTTGGCAGTTCTATATGCTTCGGCAACGATTTTTATCTACCCATCAATTTACGAAGGCTTTGGCATTCCGATTATAGAAGCGCTCTACTCAGGCATACCTGTGATCACAAGTAATATGGGCGTATTTCCAGAAGCAGGGGGTCCGGCGTCTTGTTATATTGATCCTACAGATGTATCGCAGATACAGCATGCTATAACAACGCTACTTGCAGATTCTGCCAAGCGGTATGAAATGATCGAAAAGGGGCTTGAATTTGTGCAGAAGTTTAATGATGACAAGGTTGCCAAACAAATGGCTTCCATTTACGCCAGCTTATAAATTGACCACTTGGCCTGTTGAAATAAAATACTTCTTCAATACATGAAGAGAAACAAGTTCTTCTTGCGCTTGATCCAAAAATAATTTCACATAAGCGTTGGCCTGTTTAACAATCGCTTCAGCGGCCTCTGGGTGATTAATATAATACTGCAGCTTTTCTTCCAAATCCGAATAGTCACTTTTAATGCAGATAAAGTGATGGTCAGGTAGTAATGTCCCCTCCATAAACCAGGTTTCATATTTGGGCATTGGCATGACAGCAATCGAATTAGACGACATAATCCATTTCAGATTTGTCGCCACATCGTTTCCTTCCAAGGCAAGAATAAATTTATAAGACAAGTGTCCAGTGATCGATAGATAATCTGGATCTGAAGACTTAAACGCTCTTTTTAAATCACATAATGGATGTTTGTGGTATTGCTGAAAGAAAAGTTCCCGATGGACCTGTGCAAACTCACTCCTGCCAACAAGCGCATTTTTTTTCTTCTGAAAAGCAACATGGTCGGTAATAAAGTTAAAGTGCCTGCTCTTATCCAAGTTTAACAATACCGAGTTGGCATTATCACCTGCAATTGGCCTACTTTTCACCAGCGCAGGTTTATCCGGAATATCAATAATATCTCCGGGCAGAATCTGAAATTTCAATCGCTGATCAAAATAGTCAAGATATTCTTTACTATCAAAATAATAAACACGAATTTTCTCCGGTATCTTATAATCTTTGATTTGAATCGCTTCGTCTGACAAGGACTGCTGCGGGGATAACTTATTATAATAGTTTATCCGAAACCGAACCCATTCAGACTCATCCATTAAACTTTTGTTCAATAGCGCCGCTGCTCTTTTTCGCAGGAGCAGCTTCGGCCTCAACTGCCGTCTAAATACACTCAGGTAATAAAAGAATTTAACATTCTTATTTTTTAAAAAGATCTTCTTGAAATTCAAACTCATAGCATATATAAGAAATAAGAGCCGCCTTTAACTAATCGTCCTTAGGTTTGACCACAGGCACACGAAGCTGCATTTTTTTCCAATGCAGTGAGCGGTCGCCGTAAATCAGAATCTTACTGAGTTTATACTTAAATTTCAGGAGCCCTTGATAATCGTCTGTTATCCGGCGATAAGAAACCTGGGGATCTTCTTTTAAAACCAAATTTATGGCCTCTGTATAAACAGTTGGTCCCGTCATCTGATGAACGTCGTGTGGATATCTGTTTTCCTCTATATTTCGTACGATCAGTTCGATCGTCTTTTTCAGGAATGGGTGTCCTTTATCGTATATCAATGCCCATTGTGCATAAAGACTTCGATTCTTCTCATGGGTAATAACAGCAGTATCATCAGGTCTAATAACACGATCCAACACACCAATAATATCGCTATCTAAATCTAAATAAATACCACCATACACATATAAAACCGCATACCTAAAAAAATCCGCTTTAGCTGCACCGATCTGCAACCGGGCAAAGGCCTTATACGTACGTTGGTCAAAATTTTCCCTGATAAGTGTATCAATCTGAGCATCATCAAAGAATTTCCTACTATAGCCTTTATTTCGCTTCAGAAATCGCCAAATATAAAACTTCGTCAACAAGGGTATCTTATTGGTTTTAAAAGTCTGATAGATAACTTTTGGAATAGCCACTTGGAATAAAAATTAAATTATGGTAATAAATAGCCTGTACAGTGTTGTAAAAATAGATTCAAAACTATGAAACATGCAAAAATAACGATATATCCCTTACAAAGATGTATTTTCTTGTATTTAGTTGATCACATATTGTTCTAGAGAACAATATATATTCTCTTCACAAACATTTCATTTTTTTTATATTTTATTACAAAAAATATGTAATATATTTGTCACAAAGCAATAAAGTCCACCGTGGTGATCTACATTGTGAAAACATTAAATGTCATTTTTTCAATTTGATTGTAACGAATTGGTGAACTTTCACGTTACAATAAAGTATGGTCCAATTTTTCAATTATATCGTATACCTTGAGTCAAAAAATAAGCGCTTTAATCATTACATACAATGAAGAGGATAATATCGCAGAAGTCCTCAAAAGCATGGAGTTTGCAGATGAGATCATTGTTGTGGATTCATTCAGTACCGATCGAACAGTTGAGTTAGCTGGTCTGCACCCCAAGGTGAAAATTTATCAGAACAAATTTGAGGACTTTACCAAGCAGCGCAATTTGGCCTTGACTTATGCGAATAACGATTGGGTACTTTTTTTGGATGCCGATGAGCGTTTGACTGCAGCTTGCCAAACGGAGATATTGTCGACAATAAACGATCCCCAAGCAAAAGATGCTTATTATATGTATCGTTTATTTTTCTTTTGTGGTGAACGCATTAATTTTTCGGGAACACAAAACGATAAGAACTTTCGTTTGTTCAAAAAAAGTAAAGCAACATACGACACGAAAAAGAAAGTGCATGAGACATTGCTTGTCAATGGCACAATTGGTAGCTTAAAAAACAAGATATGGCACTATTCCTTTGCAGACTATGCGAGTTATAAGGAAAAAATGATCCATTATGGTCAGCTTAAAGGTAAAGAGCTATACGCCAAAAATAAACGGTATTCGCTCTTCAATCACCTAGCCAAAGTATCCTTTAAATTTTTTAAGGCATACTTTTTGAAACTAGGAATATTAGATGGGCGACGAGGATACCAACTTTGCTACTTACAGAGTCTCAGTGTACATGAAACTTTTAAGTCATTGAAAAGAGAAGGAAAAAAATGAAGATTTGCATTATAAGCTTTGATTACTGGAACTACGACCACCATATTGTAAAGAAATTACAAGAAAAGGGTATTGATGCATCACATATTAATATGGGGGCATATAAATACAAAAATTTTGGTGAACGGGCTTCCAATGCAATAAGCAAAATTTTTCTGAATAGAAACATCAAACATATAAAGCGGCAAGAGTACGTATTAAACACCTTAGAAAAACTAGGTCCTCAAGATCAGATATTGGTGCTTAACCCCCATACCTTGGATTACAAGACTATCAAACAGATCAAATCTTATACACCATATTTAATTTCCTATCTGTATGATAACCTCGAGCGTTTTCCTGTAGAAGAAAAGTTGGAATTATTTGATAAGATCTATTCTTTTGAAGATAAGGACGTAAAAAAATACGGTTTTGAAAAGATAACAAACTACAATTATCTTTCAGAACAACCAATTCAGGCTGAGGAAATTGAAAACGACTTATTCTATATCACTTCTTATGACAAACGGCGTATCAAGCTTTTGCGTAAACTCGCGGCTCGTCTCTCTACCCTCCAAGTACGAAGTAAGATTATTGTGGTCGGAAAACAGGTATGGAAAGAGAAATTACGGAACTTTATATTAAGACCGAAAGGCGCATCACTGATAGAATACCGAAAAAAACCTATCGACAATGAAGCCGTATTAAAAGAATATAAAAAGTCAAAAGCAATAATAGATTTGATGCGTGAAGGACAAGAAGGTTTAAGTTTTCGAGTTTTTGAAGCGATGGCTCTAGAAAAGAAAATAATAACAGATAACCCATGTATTATTG